>NZ_JBFUBU010000057.1:0-26048 GCF_056405595.1 Polaromonas sp. P1_G1 | reverse complement strand
GGTTATGGGCCACACCATTGACGGGGGCCACGCCGGCGGCGGAAGGCAGGAAGCGGGCGATCTGGGCAAACAGGCTATACATGTCGAAAGTCACCCGGCAGGGGGTGAAAAGTTGGCGATGGATCAAGAATAAGGGTTTTCCCTAGGGTTTCAAGCCTAAGACGGGCCCAAACCCATGCAGAACATGCATAGTTTGATCCACAGGCCACTCCAGCCGGGGTTTAACGGGAGGAAATCACGCCTCCCGAACGGCTATGCTCCCTGCATGTCCGCCCCCTCCCCCGCATCGACGACGGCTGTGACGCCTGCTTCGTTGCCGGGCGAGGAATTGCTGCGGCAGGTCGCCGCCAATATCGACGCCATGCTCTGGTCCTGGGACCCGGCCAGCGGCCGCATCAGCTACACCAACCCGGCTTTTGAGATCTTCTGGGGCCTGTCGGCCGAGAAACTGGCGGGCGATGCGTGGCAATGGCTGGACCAGGTCGACCCCGCGGACCTCGACCGGGTGCGGCAGCTGCAGCAAGCCGTCATCAAGCGCAGCGAGGAATACCGCGTGCGCAGGCCCAACGGCGACGTCGCAAGGCTGAGCCAGCGCGCGCTGCCCATCCACAGCCCTTCGGGGCAGCTGCTGCGCGTCATCCACCTGGCCACCAACATCACCTGGCAGCTCGACACCTCCAAACAGCTGCGCGTGGAGATAGGCCGGCGCACCGACTCCGAGGCCAAGTACCGCGCGGTGGTCGAAAACGTCAGCGAGGGCATCCTGGTCACGGCCGGCGGCCGCATCCTCTATGCCAACCCCAAGGCCCTGAAACTCACCGCGCTGGACGAGGAAACCGCCAAGTCCCGGCCCTTCATCGAATTCATCCACCCCGACGACCGCGAGCGGGTGCTCGGCAACCACCGCAAGCGCCTGCGCGGGGAGAGCGTCGAAAACCACTACCAGTTCCGCGTGCAGCACAGCCAGAGCATCACGCGCTGGCTCGAGATCAGCGCGGTGATGTTTGAATGGGAGGGCACGCCCGCCACACTCAACTTCCTGACCGACGTGACACTCAAGCGCCAGGCGGAGGAAGACATGCTCAAGGCGCTGGCGCATGAGCGCGAGTTGTCGGAGCTCAAGTCGCGCTTCGTGGCGGTCACCTCGCACGAGTTCCGCACGCCGCTGGCCGCCATCCTGTCGTCGGTGGAACTGCTCGATGCCTACGGGGCGAGCTTTCCGGCCGAAGAGCGCCGCGAGCTGCTGGGCCAGATCAAGACCGCCGTGGCGCGCATGAACAACATGGTCGAGCAGGTGCTGTTGACCAGCCGCCTGGAGCTGGGCAAATTCAAGTTCGAGGCGGCCCCGCTGGTGGTGCCCGACTGGCTGGTGCAGGTGATGGCCGAGCTCGAGCGCGGCAACCCGCAGGCCGCGCGCGTATCCCTCACCTGCGACGGGCTGGACGCGCCGCGCACGGCGGACCAGCAGCTGTTGCGCCACGTGGTGATCAACCTGCTGGGCAACGCGCTCAAGTATTCAGACCCGGACACGCCGGTGAAATTCGCGGTCCGCGGCGTCGGCGAGCAGATGCACCTGCGCATCAGCGACCAGGGCATAGGCATTCCGGAGGCCGACCTGCCGCGCCTGTTCGGCAGCTTTCATCGCGGCACCAACGTGGGCAATATTTCCGGCACTGGCATAGGCCTGCACATCGTCAAGGAATGCGTGGACCTGCACAAGGGCGAGATCGAGGTCAGCAGCCAGCCCGGGCAGGGAACGACCTTCACGGTGCGGCTTCCGGCGCCGCTGGCCTGACATCACCCAGGCCCGCGGCGACCCTAATCGGCCAGCTCAAACTGCGGATTCCACGCCACTTCCCAGAGATGGCCGTCCGGATCCTGGAAGTAGCCGGCATAGCCGCCGTAGAAGGTCGCGCTTGCCGGCTTGGTGATCACGGCGCCGGCTTTCGCGGCCTCGGCCATCACCGCGTCCACCTCTTGCTGCGAGGCCACGTTGTGCGCCAGTGAAAAACCCGGCACGCCGCGCCGCGAGGGCGGCATGCCGGTGTCGTGCGCCAGGCTGCCGCGCGGCCACAGCGCCAGCTTGAGGCCGGGTTGCAGGTCGAGGAAGACGACGGCGCCGTGCTCGAATTCCTTACCGACGATACCGGGCGTCGCCAGCCCCAGGCCGTCGCGGTAAAAAACCAGCGAGCGCTCAAGGTCGTCAACGCCCAGGGTAATCAGGGTGATACGCGGTTTCATACGGATTTCCTCCGGTGATACGTCAAGGCCGCCTGGATGCAGAACGCCAGCGCATCACGCGGCAGCGCGTCGGCGGCATCCAGCACGATGGCCCGGTTTCCCTCATAACGGAGCTCCCGCGGAAACAGCGTGCGGAAGGTGTCCACCAGCGTGGTCTTGCAGTTGAAGTAGAGGGCGTACTGCGAAGGGCTGGATTTGACCGGCCCCAGGCGCAGGGTGCTGCCGCTTTTGCTGGCCGACGTGAGGTAGGCAGGCTCCCCCCACTTGAGCGTTTCCTCGATCTCGCCGACGCCGGGCGTGGCGGCCGCGGTGTCCAGGATCAGCCCGCGCAGCAGCATCAACCGGCGCCGCAAGTCCGGCGGATAGGCCGCGAAGGTCTGCGCCACGGCGGCGTTCCTGATCTCGATCTGCTTCACAAGCGGCTCCCGTTCCATAGCTTCATGCCATACCCTATGGAATCTAGCGCAGCGCAGGGGCTTGCGGCGGCGCAAGCAAAAAGCCCTCGCCCGGAACAGGGTCCGTCTTCCCGCACAATCGACGGGTGAACATCCAGCTACTGTCAGACCTGCATCTCGAAAGCAATCCCGATTTCACGGCCAGGCCGGTGCCTGGCGCCGACCTGCTGGTGCTGGCGGGCGACATTGGCTCCTACCAGCAGGGCTCGCTGCTGGGCGAACGCAGCGTCGCCGATTTCGGCCTGGCGCGTTTTTCGCCCCTGCCCGTGGCCCAGGGTGGCGCAGGCTGGCCGACCCCGGTGCTCTTCCTGCCGGGCAACCACGAGTACGACGGCCTGGACTTTGACGCCACCCATGCGAGGCTGCGCGAGACTTGCGAGCGGCTGGGCATGGTCTGGCTGGAGCAGGAAATCGTGGTGCTGCGGGGCATCCGTTTTGTGGGCAGCACGCTGTGGACCGACTTCGACGCGCTGAGCGGGGGCCAGGCCCAGGAGGCGGACATCACATTGGGTGAACAGCTGAAGGCACGCGAGAAAGCCTTTCGCGCCGCTAATTTCTACCTCAGTAAAAATCATTCGTTCAGAGGCGGAGAGCCCCTGCTGGCAACCGATGTGCGCGAGCAGGGCCTGAAAAGCCAGGCTTGGCTGCGGCAGGCGCTGGCCCAGCCCTTCGACGGCCCCACGGTGGCCGTGACCCACTTCGCGCCCAGCCTGCTGAGCGCCGACCCGCGCTACGGCCTGGCACCGGGCACGGCGGGGTTTTGCAACGCCCTCGATGAACTGCTGCCGCTGGCCGACCTGTGGCTGCACGGCCATTTGCACTGCGCGATCGACTACACCAGCCGAGGCTGCCGCGTCGTCGCCAATCCGCTGGGCTATGCGCGCAAGGGCGAGCAGGAGGGCTATTTGCCTGAACTGCTGATCGGCATCGGCCAATAGCTCAACAGTCCAATAGCAGTCCAATAGCATTCTTATCAGCGCGCCGTCCGCACGCCGCTGCTGACTAAAGTCATAGCGCCATGGCGCATTCGGCCGCGCCACTTTTTTTTGAACTTCCCGCGCGGCGCATGACCCAACGATGGCCTGCAACGCGGAAGCAAAGCGTCCTCACAAGGTGATAACACTTTGTTCCAATTGTGGGTTTGCGCGCCGTTCGGCTTGCATGTATCTTGCATGAAGGGTTCATGCAGGACTTCCTGCACCGCACCCTTATCGGGGAGAGCACCATGAAAAGCAACGTGTCCTATCTTGGCGCCTGGCTTGCCGCCGCCGGCCTGGCCTTTGCACTCGCGCTTGCGGCGCCCAATGACTCCAGCGTGAWGGGCCGCCTGCCGGCCTTCATGGCGCAAACCCTGCTGCGACAGCCGGTCACCGTACCCGAGGGCCTGCCCTCTGACCGCACCCTTGCACTGATCACCTTCCGGCGCGGCCAGCACGCCCAGGTCGAGAGCTGGATCCAGGGCATGAATCTGCGCAACGACCCTTCGATCACCTGGATGCGCATGCCGGTGGTCAACGACCCCGGCACGATGACGGGCCGCAGCGCAGTTGAAAACAGGCTGCTTCAACACTACCCGGCCGACACCGAGCGGGCCAAACTGGTGCCGGTGTTCACCGACCGCGCCAGCTTCGTGCGCTCCGCCGGCCTGGGCAGCACCGACCAGGTCTACGCCGTGGTGGTCAACCGCCAAGGCGAGGTGCTGGCACGGGTTGAGGGGCAGTYTGACGCCGACAAGGCGCAAACCCTGCGCGAAACACTCCAGCAAAAAACTTTTTAGACCCCCCGCCTGCGCATTGCATGCAGCGCCCCAGGCGCGCGAAGCAAGCCGTTCAATATCAACAGGGGCCGCGGGACTGGCTTTGCCAGACCGCAGGCGCCGCCCCCTTGAGGGGGAACAAGCTACACGCAGTGAGCTTGGACAGGGGTGGTTAAAGCGTCTCCACACCAAGCGTGAAATAAAACGTCGCGCCTTTATCCGGCTGTGACTCGGCCCACACCTTGCCGCCGTGGCGCGCGATGATGCGCTGCACCGTGGCCAGGCCGACGCCGGTGCCGGCGAACTCCGACAGCGCATGCAGGCGCTGGAAGGCGCCGAACAGCTTTTCGACATAGGCCATGTCAAAGCCCGCGCCCTGGTCGCGCACGAAGTACACCGTCTCGCCGTCCTTGCCGGTTTCGCGGCCGAAGCTGATCTCGGTGTATTCCTGTTTGGCGCTGAACTTCCAGGCATTGCCGATCAGGTTGTCGAGCACCTGCTTGAGCAACCGCGGGTCGCCCTGGCCCGTCACGCCGGGTTCGACATGCAGGCGCACGGCACGGTCGGGTTCGCGCTCGCGGTAGCCGGCCAGCAGGCCTTCGGCCACCGCGCTGAGATCGACCCGCTCCCAGCGCAGGCTGGAGCGCGACACCTGCGCCAGCGTGAGCATCGCGTCGATCAACTCGCCCATTTGTGAAACCCCCGCGCGTATGCGCGCCAGGTAATGCCGGCTGCGTTCGGTCAGGGGGCTGCTTTCGGCCTTGGCCATGGCCCGCTCCAGCAGGTCGCTGAAGCCGTCCACGGCGCTCAGCGGGCTGCGCAGGTCGTGCGACACCGAATAGGAAAAAGCCTCCAGCTCCTTGTTGGCGAATTCGAGCTGGGCGGTGCGCTGCTGCACGCGCTCCTCCAGGCTGGCATTGAGGCGCAGGATTTCCTCGCGCGCGCGCTTGCGTTCGTGGATGTCGGTGTTGATGCCCAGCACCCCGTTGACCTGGCCCCGCTCGTCGCGCACCACCGTCCAGCGCGCTTCGATGCACACCACCGAGCCGTCGCGCGCGCGCTGCTCAAGCTCACCGTTCCAGTCGCCCTCGTTGGCCACTGTCCGGGCCATGCTGTCGATCAGCACCTGGGGATCGGGGTACATGAACGTTTCCATGCTCTTGCCGAGCACCTCTTCGGCCGTCCAGCCATAAAGGCGCTCGGCGCCCTTGTTCCAGAAGCGTATGGTCCGGTCGAGGTTGCGGACCATGATGGCGTCCTGCGCCCGGTCCAGCAGCGAAGCTTGCTCGCGTATCTTGATGACGGCCTGCCGCTCGGACTCCTGGCTGCGCCGGCGCTCCAGCCGCGCGCGCAAGCCGATGACGCCGAAAGCCAGGTTGTCCGCGAGCTCCTGCAGCAGCCTGACTTCATCGGCGCTGAAATGCTGCGCCTCGGCCGAATACAGGCACAGCACGCCGAAGCTGCGCGGGCCGTCGCGCAGCGGCAGGCAGATCGCGCTGAGAAACCCGCGCTCCAGGGCCGGTGCGTGCCAGTAGAACCGGCTCTCGGCCTGCCTGATGTCGCCGGTCTGCTGGGGCTGCCCGCTGCGCACGGCCTGGCCCGCCGGGCCCTGGCCGGTGGCATCGTCATCGCGCCAGCTCAGGCGGATCGCCGCAAGATAGCCGTTCTCGTCACCGGCGTGGGCCATGGGCTGGATGCGGCGCTCCGCGTCGTCCTGCGCATACCCCACCCAGGCCATGCGATAGCCCCCCACGTCGACGGCGACGCGGCATACCTCGGCCAGCAGTTCGCTTTCCTCGTCCACGCGGTTGATGGCGATGCAGGAGCGGCTCAGCATCTGCAGCGCCCGGTTGGTGCTGGCCAGCGCCAGGTCGGCGAGCTTGCGGTCGGTGATGTCGCGCGCCGTGCCCACCACACGCTCCAGCTCGCCGGAAGCACTCATCACCGGGTAGGCGTGGTCCCGTATCCATCGAATCTGGCCGTCCGTGGACCGGATGCGGTATTCGGTGTCGGAGGCTTGCCCGGTGCGATTGCGCTTCCTGGCGTCCTTGAGCAAATGGGTGTCCTCCGGCAACGCGACATCGGCGTACGAAAGAGGGTCGGCAAACAGGCTTTCGCGGCTGCGGCCCCAGACCTTTTCATAGGCGGGGCTGATGTAGAGGAGGCGGCCGGTGCGCGGATCCACGTTGTAGAAAACGTCCTGGATGTTTTCCGCCAGTTCGCGAAAGCGCGCCTGGCTGCTGACCAGGGCCGCCTCGGCGCGCACGCGCGCCAGCGCGATGCCGGCCAGGCGCGCGGCGATGGCGATCAGCTCGATCTCCGCGGCCTGTGGCCTGCACGGGTATGCGCGGTAGATCGCGAATGTCGCGAGCACCTCGCCGTCGGTCGACACCACCGGCATGGACCAGCAGGCCAGCAGGCCGTGCTCCCGCATCAGCTCGCGGTAGTCCTGCATCAGCGGGTCACTCTGCGTGTCTTCCACCACCACCAGCTGGTTGCGGAACGCGGCGGTGCCGCAGGCCCCCACACCCTCACCGACAGGCAGGCCTTCGATGGCCTGGTTGTAGCGGTCGGGCAGGCTGGGCGCGGCGCCCAGGTGCAGCTTGCCGTCCTCCACCAGCAGGATGGAGCACAGGCTGTCCGGCGAGCTGTCTTCAATCAGGCGGACGATGGCTTCCAGCGACTGCGCCAGGGGCGCCCCGCCGGCGATCAGGGCCAGCACCTGCTCCTGCGCCCGCGCGAAGTTTTCCGCCGCCTTCTGGACGGTGATGTCGTTGAACACGACCAGGCCGCCGACCAGCATGCCGGCGGCGTCGCGCAGCGGCCGGGTGCTGATGCGCAGCACCCTGTCCTCCGCGCCTGGCCGGCGAAACACCAGGTCCCAGTTGTCGATGCGGACGCCGCGCGCGGCCTGGGTCAGCGGGCGTTCGGGCGTGGGGTAGGGCGTCTTGCCGTCCAGCATCAGCAGCTCATGGCCGCGGCGCCAGTCCGCTATCCGCATGCCGGCATCCGGCGCCGCGTTGAACAGCACGCGTGCCGTGGCGTTGAACAGCAGGAAGCGGCCTTCGGTGTCCGTGGCGATCACCCCCTCGTTCATGCTGTTGAGGATCAGGTCCAGCAGGGACCGCTCCTTGTCGACGCGGTCCAGCATGGCGTCGAGTTCCCGCTGCCGGGCCTGCAGCGACTCGGCCATGCGGTTGAAGGTCCGCCCGATTTCGCCGAGCTCGCCCTGGTACAGCGGACCCAGCCTGACACGCGCCCCCAGGTTGCCCTGGGCCACCTCGTTGGCCTCTTTCAGGATCGCCTTGGCGGGGTTGACGATCAGCCGGTTGCCCATCCAGCGCGCGCAGGCCACGCCGATCAGCGCCATTGCCGCCAGCGCCAGCAATTCGAGAACCAGGTCCTCATGACTGGGCGCCGCGATCACCGCTTCCGGAACGCTGATCGCCACGACGAGGCCCTCGCGTCCGCCACCCGGCACGGGCGCCACGGCGTAGACCCGCTGCGCGCCCTGTATGCCCGCCGCATGCTGAACCCCTTGCCGGCGCTCCCGCACCGCCTGTTGCACGATGGGATCCGGGTGCGGCTGGCCCAGCCAGGACGGCGCCGGCGGGGACACGGCCAGCACCGTGCCGTCCCGGTCCAGCACGGACAGGCGGGCGCCCGGCATGGTGGGCGCGTCCGCCAGCGATTCCGCCAGCGCGGGCAGCCCCAGTACCGCGAAGGCCACGCCGCTGATGTTCCCGGCTTCGTTGCGCACGGGCACCGCGAAACCGATGCCGGGACGCCCGCTGGCGCGGCCTACGGCATAGCGGCCCACCGCGAAGCGCTGGCCCGCCATGACCTGCCGGAAATAAGGCCTGTCATCGGCGCGCAAATCCTTGGCCCGGCCCAGCGCGTCGCACAGCAGCTGTCCATCGGGCGCGGCCAGGCCCATATTGGTGAACTCGGGATGTTCGGCGTGGAGGTTTTTCAGGTGCTGGTCGCATAGGCCGGGCACCGGTTTTTTGATGTGCGGCCCGCTGGCGATACCGTTGAGCAGCTCGTGGACCATGTCCACCGTGCGCTGCTCGCGGGTCGAGAGCATCAGGACATCCGACAGCAGGTCCGACTGCGCCAGCCGCAACGCGGCCCGGTGGCTTTGCTCCGCGGAATAGACAAGCAGGCCGAAGACGGGGAGCAGCGCGAGCAGCACCAGCAGAACCAGACGGGTACGCAGCCCGAGCCATCCCAGCATTCCTGTTACCTTGTGCCTTTCCCTGCCATGCCGCGGCGCGCCCTGCATAGTTTCTGCAGTGTGCGCACCCACCCGGCTTTTGTAAATGGGATTAGTCCCCGAATTGAGGCCTTTAGTGGCAGTCTTCGGCGCTGTCCTACAGGGTCAGGCGGGCCCGTACGGCGGGAAATTGAATACCAAGGGGCTGGTTTCAGCCCCAGGCATCGCTGCCGCAGCGCTGCGTTACGGCACCAGCGACTGGGCCGCCGACTGCTTGAGCGCGGCCGTCAAGGCGTCCAGGACTTCGGACTCCAGGTTCCAGCAATGCCAATAAAGCTGGATGGGCAGCGTGTAATGGGGCGCCACATTGACGAGCTGGCCCTGGTCAATGAGGCCCTGCGCGAGCAGGCGCGGCACCACGCTGACGCCCCAGCCCGCCAGCACGGCCCGGACCATGCCTTCCGACGAGGGCACGAACAGCTGGTTCAGGGTGACGCGCTTGAGCCCGAAGGCCTTGCTGACAAAATCGACCGGCAGCTCGTCCTTGCGGTTGAAGGCGATGAAGGGCACCTCGCGGAAGTTGTACTGCGTCAACCCGGGCGCGGCCTGCCTGTCGCCCGCGCCGTCGCGCAGGCCAAGGCGGTTTTGCGCGAAGGCCGGCGCCGCCACCGCGATGTACTGCATCGCGCCCAGCGGCTCCACCTTGCAGCCGCGCAGCGCCTGCTTCAGCGTGGTCACGCAGCCCAGCACCTGGCCTTCGCGCAGCCATTCATGGGTGAAATTCTGGTCGTCGTGGATGATCTCCATGGGCAGCCCCTGCTGCACCAGCTCGGTCAGGGCCGGCAAGGCCCAGGTGGCGATGCTGTCGGCGTTGATGGCGATCGAGATGCGCTCTTCTTCGCGCGCGCCGCCCAGCGAACTGGGCGCCAGTTCTTTCAGGTCGCGCTCCAGGTCGGCGCGCAACAGGCGCAGCATTTTGGTGTGTTTGAGCAACAGCTGGCCGGCCGAGGTGGGTTTGAGCGGGCGGCTGCGCACGATCAGCACGGTGCCGACCTGGGCCTCCAATGCCCGCAGGCGCTGCGAAACTGCCGACTGGGTGATGGACAAACGCTGGGCCGCGCGCTCAAAACCGCCCTCCTCGACAATCGCCGCCAGGCATTCAAGCGCGTCCGGGTCAAAAGTACTCATTCCGCATCCCCTCTCTGGTCAGTTCACTATTAGCTGTTCTGATGTTTTCACTGAGAGTTTAATTTTTCTATTAATTGAAAGCAACATCCTTCACACTTGAAGCTTGCAAAGGGGTTCGGATGAAAGTAGTCGTTTTGGGAGCCGGAATCATTGGCGTGAGCACCGCCTGGCATCTGCTTGAGCGCGGCCATGAGGTCACGGTGGTGGACCGCCAGCCCGGCGCCGCGCTGGAAACCAGTTTCGGCAACGCGGCGCAGATTTCCGTCAGCTATTGCGAGCCCTGGGCCAACAAGGACGCGCCGCTCAAGGCGCTGAAATGGATGTTCCGGGACGACGCCCCGCTGCTGTTCCGCCCGCAGCTGCCCTTCGGCGAAGGCTGGCAGCAGTGGCGCTGGGGCCTGCAGTTCCTGGCGCAGTGCAACGACACCGCGTTCGAGCGCAACGTGCAGCAGCTGGTGGCGCTGGGCGCCTACAGCCACGCGGCGCTCAAGGACGTGGTGGCCGCCACCGGCATCGAATACAACCGCCTCGAGCGCGGCATCGCGCACTACTTCACCGACCCCAAAACCTTCGATACGGCCGGCGAGGCCGCAGCCCTGATGCGCAAATACGGCGTGGCGCGCCGCGTGGTGAGCACGGCGGAACTGCTGGCCATAGAGCCGGCCTTCAAGTCCTTCGCGCACCGCATCGTGGGCGGCACCTACACCGCCAGCGACGAAAGCGGCGACGCCCGCGTCTTCACCCAGGCGCTGGCGCAGCGCTGCGCCGACCGGGGCGCGCGTTTCCTCTACGGCCACGACATAGCGCGGCTGGAAAAAACCGGCGGCGCCATCGAATCCGTCGCCGTGCGCCCGCGCACCATCCGCGGCGAGAACGAAGAACTGGTCCGGCTCAAGGCCGACGAAATCGTCGTGGCTTGCGGCTCTTACACGGCGCCGCTGCTGCGCAGCGTGGGCGTCGACCTGCCTATCTATCCAGGCAAGGGCTATAGCGCCACCTTCAAGCTGCTCAAGCCGGAACTCGCGCCTTTTGTCAGCGCCATAGACGACGAAGTCAAATGCGCCATGAGCCGGCTCGGCGACCACCTGCGCGTCGCCGGCACCATCGAGGTCGGCGGCTATGACCTCTCGCTGGACTCACCGCTGGCCAAGGCCCGTTGCAAGATGCTGGCCGAGCGCATCGAGGAAGTGCTGCCGGGCGTCTGCGACACCCGCCTTGAAGAACAGGGCGGCACGCCGCATTTCTGGACCGGCCTGCGCCCCGCCACGCCCACCAACATCCCCTACATCGGCAAGACCAAAGTGGGCAGGCTGTGGGTCAACGCCGGCCACGGCACGCTGGGCTGGACGCACGGTGCGGGCTCGGGCAAGGYCATCGCCGAACTGATCAGCGGTGAAGTGCCGGCCATGAATTTCGGCTTTTACGGCCAGGGCCGCGGCAGCGGCCGTTTGCAAACCAAAGCCGCCTGATCAAGCCGCGTGCTGCGCTAGCGTCCGCTCGGCATGCTCGCGCAGCGCGGCACGCAGCTCGACAGGCTCCTGCACGTCGAACGGAAAAGACAGGCGCATCAGCTGCCGCGCAAACCAGCCCAGGTGGTCGGTCTGGCTGTGCAGCAACACACCCTCCTCGCTGGGCTGGAACACCCCGACGCTGTCGGGCAGCTCCATCTGCGCGGTCTGCAGGTCGGTGCGCAGCAATAGCCGCACGGTGTTGCTGCGCGGCATGGTGGCCAGCCCCAGCGCCAGGTGCTGCACCGCGTCGAAGTCGGCCGGCGGTGTGAACACCACATTGAGGGCCCGCACCTCGCGCACCCGGTCCAGCCGGAATGAGCGCAGCGCCCCGCGCAGGTGGCACCAGCCCGCCGCATACCAGCGGCCGCGGCGGAACACCAGGCCGTAGGCGTCGAAATCGCGCTCCGTAACCTCGCCCTCGGCCGACTGGTAAGCCATGTGCACGCGCTGCCAGCCGTGGGCGGCGGCGCTCAGGGCCAGCAAAGCCGTGTTGTCGCCGGGCGCGTCCGCGGGACGCAGGTCCAGCGTCACCGTCTCGCCCAGGCCGCGTATGCGGTTTTTCAGATTGTGCGGCATCACGCGCTCGAGCTTGGCCTGCGCGCTTTGTGCGGCCGGCGCGGCCTCGGCCAGCCCCAGGCTGCGCGCGGCCAGCAGGCCTATCGACAGCGCCAGGGCCTCGTCGTCGGTGAACATCATGGGCGGCAGCTTGAAGCCGGCGATCAGGCTGTAGCAGCCGTAGCGGCCGCGCTCGGCCACCACCGGGATGCCCAGGTCTTCCAGCTTGGCGATATAGCGGCGCAGCGTGCGGCCGTCGACCTCCAGCCGCCGCGCCAGTTCGGCGCCGCTCATGCGCCCATGGGACTGCAGCAGTTCCAGCACGGTCAATACACGGGTGGTCGGGGAGTACATGGCGAAAAGTCTAGCGCTTTATTAGGGCTGAAATAGCCCTATTACATCCATAGACTGGGTTTTTCCACAGCCACCCAGCACCCTCCACGCATCACGGGGCGCCACAAGCGCTTTATCCAACACCATGACCAGCACCCTGACCAGACCCCTGGACCCGCCGCAGCTCAGCGACGGGCGGCACGACTTCAACTTCATCACCGGGCGCTGGCTGGTCGGCAACAAGCGGCTCAAAAAGCGCCTGGCCGGCTGCACCGACTGGGAGCGTTTCGAGGCCGTGCAGGACGGCGCACTGCTGCTCGGCGGGCTCGGCAACATGAACGACCTGGTCGCCGAGGGCAACCGGACCATAGGCATGGCGCTACGTTTTTTCAGCCCGCAGACGCGGCTCTGGAGCATTTACTGGGTCAGCCACAGCGACGGCCTGATGCAGCCGCCCGTGGTCGGCGCGTTTGCCGACGGCACAGGCCGCTTCGAGGGCAGCGACATGCACGAGGGCCGGCCGGTGCGCGTGCGTTTTACCTGGTCCGGCATCACGCCCGTCAGCGCGCGCTGGGAGCAGGCCTTTTCCGAAGACGGCGGCCGCCACTGGGAAACCAACTGGGTGATGGAACTGGCCCGACCCGCCTATTCCGCGCTGCGCTAGGAGATCGCCGCCATGGACCAGTTCGCCCACCTCTGGCTGTTTTTCCTGATGGTGCTGGGCATCATCATCCTGCCCGGCATGGACATGGCCTTTGTCATGGCCAGCTCGCTGACCGGCGGGCGCCGCGCCGGCCTCTTCGCGGTCGGCGGCATAGTGGCCGGCGGTGTGTGCCACGTGGTGGCCGGCGCGCTGGGACTGGGCCTTGTGCTGCGGCTGGTGCCCGGCATGGTCAACGTGATGCTGGTCGCGGGGAGCCTCTATATCGCCTGGATAGGCTGGTCGCTCACGCGCAGCACCTCGGTGTTCGGCAGCCTGCCCTCACTGGAGCAGACCCGGCCGTGGCGCACCTTCCGGCAGGCCGCGCTGACCTGCCTGCTCAATCCCAAGGCCTATTTGTTCATGCTGGCGATTTTTCCGCAGTTCCTGCGGCTGGAATACGGCTCGCTGTGGATACAGGCGGTGGCGCTGGGCCTCATCATCGCCTTGACCCAGACCGGTATTTACGGCTCGCTGGCACTGGCCGCCGCCGGCGCGCGCCAGTGGCTGGCCGACCGGCCGGCCGCCAGCGTGGTGATGGCACGGGGAGTGGGCGCGGTGCTGATCGCCTGCGCGGCCTTCACGGCCTGGCAAGGCTGGGCGCGCTTTTAGGCTTGGGCGCCGCCCGCGGGCCAGGGCGGGCCCTTCAATTCCACGGTATTGCCTTCGGGGTCCTTGAGGTAGATCGAAGGCCCCTCGCCCTCGGCGCCGTAGCGCGACTCCACCGGGCCCGCGTCCACGCCGTGGGCCGCCAGGTGGCGGCGTATGGCCCCGGCGTCGAAGGGCTCCACGCGAAAGCAGACATGGTCGACGTTGTGGCCTTCCTTGCCCGGCGCCGCGCCGCCGGCCCGGCCCAGCGTTCCGTCCACCGGCACCAGGTCCACCAGCGAACGCCCCGCGCGCAGCTGCACCAGGCCGATCGCGTCCTGCCGGCGCTCCAGGCTGCAGCCCAGCACCTGCTGGTAAAACTGCAACATTCCCATCAGGTCCGAGACCCGCAGGACGATGTGGTCAATGTCGCGAATACGGATCATGGCGGGGCGGCCCAGGTGAAACGGGGCTTTATTCTGGCACGCGGGCCCAGACCCCGCACAGGCAAGGGCCCGCGGCTGCCGCTACCATGGCCGCCATGAATGACAAGCCCCAATTCCTTTTCCTGACCACCTCCACGCGCGAACCCGGCGCGCTGGGCAACACCGAATGGCTCGCGCAGCAGGCCGCCGCGGCCTTGCCGGCCGGCACGCCCCAGGCCTGGCAGCATTTGCCCTCCATGCAAATGCCGCTGTTTGTGGACCAGCGCCACACCACCGGCCAGTACCCCATGCCCGAAGGCGACATGAAAACCCTGCTGGACGCGACCCTGGCAGCGACCGACATCGTGTTCGTGGCCCCGGTCTACTGGTACAGCATCCCCGCGCCGCTGAAGATCTACCTGGACCACTGGAGCGCCTGGATGCGCGTGCCCGGCCTGCCCTTCAAGGAAGAAATGGCGAAAAAGACGCTGTGGCTGGTCACCACCAGCGGCGACCGCGCCAAGGCCCAGCCCATGGTCGATTCAATCCGGCTGTGCGCGCAGTTCATGGCCATGAACTACGGCGGTGAACTCTGGGGCAAGGGCGGCCCACCCGATGCGGTCAAGGCCGACGCGGCGGCCGTGGCGCAGGCCGCCACCTTCCTGGCAGCCTGAAGCGTCGCGGCGCCATGGTGCGCGGCACGTGGCCTTTTCCTACAGGGCCTGGTTTGCCGGGCTGACAGCCCGGGACGGGCGGCTGTCGCACAGTCGGGGCATGACCTCTTCCCAACGCGGCAAGCCCGGCTCGGGCACGCCCGCCGCCCCTCCTTCCGGCAAAGGCATGCCCGCCAAAGACCCGCGCGCGCAACGTTCGCGTCCCGGCGAGCAGGACACCCTGAAGGACGGCGCCGTCGAATCCAGCCTGGAACTGCCGCACGAGCGTGACCAGGCGGTGGACATGACGAATGCCAAACCGAATCCCGTCGTCGAGCAGGCGGGGCGCGACCTGAAGCGCGGCGTCAAGGACACCAGCAAAAGCGTGGAGATGGACCGCGCCTATAAAAAGCTCGGGTCCTGACGCATCCCTGCCCCGCCGGACGGCGGGCACCCTCACCCCCGCTACAGAAACCGAAACCGCAAATGCGTCGTCGCCTGAATTCGATTGGAAATGATCAAATATTTCGCTATGATGAATTAGTTTGTAAATTTATATACATTTAATTCAGCTCCGACCTGATGGCGACATTTCCCGGCAACCCTTCGATGGCACAGCGCATTGGGCGCCTGCTGCCGACGCTGACGCGCTCCCACCGGCAGATGGCCGACTACGTGCTGGCCCACCCTTTGCAGGCAGCCACCATGCCCATCGACGAGCTGGCCGCCACGCTGGGGGTTTCCGTGGCCACCGCCAACCGCTTCGCCCGGGCGCTTGAATTTGACGGCTACCCGCAGTTCCGCGCCGCGCTGGTGCTGGGCTTCGAAGCCACGCTGGCCCCGGTCGAGAAGCTGCGCAACAAGCTGGAGCATTCCGCCACGGTGGCCGACGTGTTTGCGTCCGCCCTGGCGCAAACCCAACGCAACATCGAACTGACACGCCAATCGCTGGACGCCCAGAGCTGCGAGCAGGCGGTGGCGGCGATCCTGAAGGCACGGCGCATCTACATTGCCGGCTTTGGCAGCAGCAGCTGGCTGGGCGGGCTATTGCAGCGCTCGCTGGATCCTTATTGCGACAACGTCCAGCTGCTGGCCAGCGTGGAGAGCTCCTCCTACGGCGCGCGCGTGCTGTCCCGCCTCAAGCCCGAAGACCTGCTGATCGCCATCGCCTACCCGCGCTATTTCGGCGACACCATCCTGCTGGCGCGCCGCGCGCGCGACGCCGGCGTGCCGGTGCTGGCGCTGACCGACCGCGTGACATCGCCGCTGGCGCCCCTGGCCACCGTCGCGCTGTATGCCCATACCGAGAGCCAGTATTTCGCGAACTCCGAAGCCACCGTGCTGGCCTTGATCGAAGCCTTGTGCAGCGCCGTCGCCCACAGCGGCAAAGGTTCGCTCATGGCGGCGACACAACTCGCCGAGTCGGTGCTGCCCTGGCTGCACGGCAACCATGCCGGCCGGCTGCGCGCCGATGCGGACACCGCAACACCGCCTTCCCGCAAAGCCCGTACCCCAAAATTGCCAAAGGTTTCCAAGTGACACGGCCCCAGCCCCTTCCCCTTATCGCCATCCACGGCGGCGCCGGCACCATGAGCCGCAGCCACATCAGCACGGAACAAAACGCGGCCTACCACGCCGCCCTGCAAGGCATCCTGCGGCCCGCGCAGCTGCTGCTGGCCGATGGCGGCAGCGCACTCGATGCGGTCAGCCTGGCTGTGGAGCTGCTCGAGGACTGCCCGCTCTTCAACGCCGGGCACGGCGCCGTCTTCACCCACGACGAAACCCATGAACTCGACGCGGCCGTGATGGACGGCGCGACCTTGCGCGCCGGTGCGGTGGCCTGCGTGAACCGCGTGCGCCGCCCCGTGCGCGCAGCGCGTGCCGTGATGGAACATAGCGAGCATGTGCTGCTGGTGGCCGCCGGCGCCGAAGCCTTCGCCCAAGAGCAGGGGCTGGAAATGGTCTCGCCCGACTACTTTTCGACCGARGCCCGCCGCGAGCAGTTGCGGCGCGCACTCGCGACCGACGCTGCCGTGYTGGACCACGACGGCGCGGCCCTGGTGTTCCGCTCCAGCGCGGCCGGCGCGCCGCCCCTGGACGAAGGCCGCAAATTCGGCACCGTGGGCGCCGTGGCCCTTGATGCGCGGGGCAACCTGGCCGCCGCCACCTCCACGGGCGGCATGACCAACAAGCGCGCCGGCCGGGTCGGCGACACGCCCCTGATAGGCGCCGGCACCTATGCCGACAACCGCACGGCCGCGATTTCCTGCACCGGCACCGGCGAAATGTTCATACGCACCGCGGCGGCCTACGACATCTGCGCGCGCATGGCCTACGCCGGCATGCCGCTGGATGCGGCCGCCCGGGAAGTGGTCATGAACGTGCTGCCCGCCATCGGCGGGCGCGGCGGCCTGATCGCCGTCGACGCGCAAGGCAATCTGAGCCTTCCCTTCAACACCGAGGGCATGTACCGCGGCTGGGCCCGCGTGGGCGAGGCGCCGGTGAGCGCGATTTACGCCGACGATGCCAAAGACACCGACGGATGCGCCGCATGAGCTCCGTGCCAAGCCGCCAGCGCGTCATCGAGGTCCAGGACCTCAGTGTGAGTTTTTCCAATGAGCAACGCACCGTGCACGCGGTGCGCAATCTCGGCTTTCACGTCGATGCCGGGGAAACGCTCGCCATCGTGGGCGAATCCGGCTCCGGCAAATCGGTGTCCTCGCTGGCCCTCATGCGCCTGGTGGAGCAAGGCGGCGGACGCCTGGGCAGCGGCAGCATGTGGCTGACACGCCGCAACGGCGAGCGCCTCGACCTGGCGCGCGCTTCGCAATCGCAGATGCGCAGCCTGCGCGGCGCCGACCTGGCCATGGTGTTCCAGGAGCCCATGACCTCGCTCAACCCGGTGTTCACCGTGGGCGAGCAGATCGCCGAATCGATACGCCTGCACCAGGGGCTTTCGCGCAAGGCGGCGCTGGCCGAAGCGCTGCGCATGCTCGACCTGGTCCGCATTCCGGAAGCCAGAAACGTGCTGGGGCGCCATCCGCACCAGCTGTCGGGTGGCATGCGCCAGCGCGTGGTGATCGCGATGGCGCTGGCCTGCAAACCCACGCTGCTGATCGCCGACGAACCCACCACTGCTCTGGACGTGACCATCCAGGCGCAGATCCTCGCGCTGATCCAGCAGCTGCAGCGTGAACTGGCCATGGCGGTGATCTTCATCACCCACGACATGGGCGTGGTGGCCGAAATTGCCGACCGCGTGCTGGTGATGTACCGCGGCGACAAGGTGGAAGAAGGCGACTGTGCCAGTCTCTTCGCCAGGCCGCAACAACCCTACACCCAGGCCTTGCTGGCGGCGGTGCCCCGGCTCGGGGCCATGCACGGGCAGGACCTGCCGGCGCGCTTTGCGGTGCCGGGCGCGCCGCAGGGCAAAGATGCCGAAGACGGCCAGCCCCTCAGCGCCGCAGACACCGTGCGCCACGACCTGCCGCCTGTCCTCAAGGTGCAGGACCTGGTCACGCGCTTTCCGCTGGCGGGCGGCTTGTTCGGGCGCGCGCAACGGCAGGTGTATGCGGTGGAGCAGCTCAGCTTCGAACTCAAGGCCGGTGAAACCTTGTCGCTGGTCGGAGAATCAGGTTGCGGAAAATCCACCACGGGCCGTTCGCTGGCCCGGCTGCTGGAATTCAACAGCGGCCAGGTCGAGGTCGCGGGGCGCGACATTTCGGCGCTCAAGGGCCGGGCCCTGCAGGCCTTGCGCCGCGATATCCAGTTCGTGTTCCAGGATCCTTTTGCCTCGCTTGATCCGCGGCTGACGGTCGGCTATTCGGTCATGGAACCCATTCTGATACACAAGCTCGCATCGCCCGAGGAGGCGCAGGAGCGCGTGCGCTGGCTGCTGGGCAAGGTGGGCTTGCCGGCCGAAGCGGCCCATCGCTACCCGCACGAATTTTCCGGAGGGCAACGCCAGCGTGTGGCGATCGCGCGGGCACTGGCGCTCAACCCCAAGGTGGTGATCGCCGACGAGGCGGTGTCGGCGCTGGACGTGTCGATCCGCGCGCAGATCATCAACCTGATGCTGGACCTGCAGCAGGAATTCGGCGTCGCCTTCCTGTTCATCTCGCACGACATGGCGGTGGTCGAGCGCATCAGCCACCGCGTGGCCGTGATGTACCTGGGCCAGATCGTGGAGATCGGCCCGCGCCGCGCCGTGTTCGAGAACCCGCAGCACGCCTACACCCGGCGCCTGCTGGCGGCCGTGCCGGTCGCCGACCCGGCCCGCCGCGGCGGCGTGCGCGAACTCATGGCCGACGAGATCCCCAGCCCCATCCGCGCCATGGGCGACGCGCCGCAAACGGCGCCGCTGCACCAGGTGGCGCCGGGGCATTTTGTCGCGCGGCATTCGGTGGGAGGCCCTTATTGACCACCCTCATTGACCACCGCCCATCTTTCACATTGCCCTTTTGTCTCCCGTGTTTGCCCCTCGTTTCGCCTCAAGGAGTTTTTTCATGAAGAACCGTCTCTCCCCCCTCACCGCCGCACTGGCCGGCCTGATCGGCCTGGCATGCCTTGCCGCCGCGCCGGCCCATGCCGCCAAGGACGTGGTCGTGGCCGTCCAGTCCAATTTCACCAGCACCGATCCGTATGACGCCAACGACACGCTGTCGCAAGCCATGGCCAAATCCTTCTACCAGGGCCTGTACGGTTTCGACAAGGACATGAAGATGGTGCCGGTGCTGGCCGAGAGCCACACGGTGAGCAAGGACGGGCTGGTCTACACCTTCAAGCTCAAGTCCGGCATCAAGTTCCATGACGGCACGCCTTTCAACGCCGAGGCCGTGAAAGTCAATTTCGACCGCGTCACCAACCCCGAGAACAAGCTCAAGCGCTACAACCTCTACAAGAACATCGCGAAGACCGAGGCGGTGGACGCCACCACCGCGCGCGTGACGCTCAAGGAGCCCTTCTCGCCCTTCATCAACACACTGGCCCACCCCTCGGGCGTGATGATTTCGCCCGCGGCGCTGGCCAAGTACGGCAGCAAGGGCATCGCGCAAAACCCCGTGGGCACAGGCCCCTTCAAGTTCGTCGAGTGGAAGGCCACCGACTACCTGAAAGTCGCCAAGTGGGACGGCTACTGGAAAAAGGGCTATCCCAAGGTGGACAGCATCACCTGGCGCCCAGTCGTGGACAACAACACGCGCGCGGCCATGATGCAGACCAACGAGGCCCACTTCGCCTTCCCGATGCCGCCCGAAACGGTGGACAGCCTGTCGAAGAAGCCGAGCCTGGAGGTGACGAGCGCGCCATCCATCATCCATCGTTACCTCTCGATGAACACGCAGCAAAAGCCCTTCGACAACCCGAAGGTGCGTGAAGCCATCAACTACGCGATCAACAAGGAAGCGCTGGTCAAGGTGGCCTTCTCGGGCTATGCGATTCCCGCCGAAGGCGTGGTGCCCCACGGCGTGGAATACGCCGCCAAGCTGGGCCCCTGGCCCTACAACCCGGCCAAGGCGCGCGAGCTGCTGAAGGAAGCCGGTTATCCCAACGGTTTTGAAAGCACCCTGTGGTCGGCCTACAACTACACCACAGCGCAGAAGGTGATCCAGTTCGTGCAGCAGCAGCTGGCCCAGGTCGGCATCAAGGTGCAGGTGCAGGCGCTCGAAGCCGGCCAGCGTGTGGAGCGCGTGGAAAGCGCGCAGGACCCCGCCACGGCTCCGGTGCGCATGTACTACGTGGGCTGGTCCTCGTCCACCGGTGAAGCCGACTGGGCCCTGCGTCCCCTGCTGGCCTCCGAGTCCCTGCCGCCGAAGATGTTCAACACCGCCTACTACAAGAACCCCGAAGTGGATGCCGACATCGCCAAGGCGCTGGTCACCACCAGCGGCGCGGAGAAGGCGAAGCTGTACACCGACGCCCAGCAGCGCATCTGGAAAGACGCACCCTGGGCCTTCCTGGTGACCGAACGGCTGCTCTCGGTGCGTGCGCGCAACCTGGCCGGCTTCTACGTGATCCCCGACGGCAGCTTCAACTTCGACGAAGTCGAACTCAAGTAATCCCGGCCGCAACAGCCTCCTGACAAAAACGCGCTCACCGCATGACCTACTACCTTCTCAAGCGCCTGCTGGGCCTGCTGCCGACGCTGCTGATCGTGGCCGTGCTGGTGTTCCTGTTCGTGCACCTGCTGCCCGGCGATCCGGCGCGCCTGGCCGCCGGGCCCGACGCGGGACCTGAAACCGTGGAGCTGGTGCGCCGCGACCTGGGACTGGACCTGCCGATACCGCAGCAGTTCGTGCGCTTTTTCAGCCATGCGCTGCAGGGTGACTTCGGCCTGTCCATCCGCACCAAGCGGCCCGTGGCCACGGAGATCTCGGAGCGCTTTGCCCCCACCTTCTGGCTCACCATCGCGGCCATGGGCTGGTCGGTGCTGCTGGGGCTGGTGCTGGGCATGGTGTCGGCGGTGTGGCGCAACCGCTGGCCCGACCGGCTGGGCATGTCGCTGGCGGTCTCGGGCATCTCCTTTCCCTCGTTCGCGCTGGGCATGCTGCTGATGCAGTTTTTCTCGGTGCAGCTGGGCTGGCTGCCCACCGTCGGGGCCGATTCGTGGCGGCACTACATCCTGCCGTCCCTCACGCTGGGCGCGGGGGTGGCGGCCGTGATGGCGCGCTTCACGCGCAGCTCCTTCATCGACATCCTCAAGGAAGACTATGTGCGCACGGCGCGCGCCAAGGGCCTGTCCGAAACCGTGGTGGTCGTGAAGCACGCGCTGCGCAACGCGCTGATTCCGGTGGTCACCATGATGGGCCTGCAGTTCGGCTTCCTGCTGGGCGGCTCCATCGTCGTCGAGGTCGTGTTCAACTGGCCCGGCATGGGCCGGCTGCTGGTCGACGCGGTGGAGATGCGGGACTACCCCGTGATCCAGGCGCTGGTGCTGCTGTTCTCGCTCGAATTCATCCTGATCAACCTGGTGGTGGACATGCTCTACGCCATCATCAACCCGACCATCCGCTTCAAGTGAACACCACCGAAACCCCAAGCCCCGCCGCTGCGGACGGGCCGCCGGCCGCCCTCGCCGTGCGCACGCCCGCCGCCGAGTTCTGGCGGAAATTCAAGAAGCAGCACGTGGCCCTCGTGGCCGGCGGTTTTGTGCTGCTGCTGGTGCTCGTCGCGGTGCTCGCGCCCTGGCTGAGCCCTTTCGACGCCGAGAACTTCTTCGACTACGACGCCCTGAACACGCCGCCCTCGGCCAAGCACTGGTTCGGCGTGGACGCGCTGGGGCGCGACATCTTCAGCCGCATCCTGATGGGCGCGCGCATTTCCCTGGCCGCGGGCCTGGTCTCGGTGGCCGTGGGCGCTGTGATCGGCACGCTGCTGGGCTTGCTGGCGGGCTACTACGAAGGCTGGTGGGACCGCATCGTCATGCGCATGTCCGACGTGCTGTTTGCCTTTCCCGGCATCTTGCTGGCCATCGGGATCGTCGCGATCCTGGGCAACGGCATGATCAACGTGATCATGGCCGTGGCCGTCTTCAGCGTGCCGGCGTTTGCGCGCCTGGTGCGCGGCAACGTGCTTTCGCTGAAGCACCAGACCTACATCGAGGCGGTGCGCTCCATAGGCGCGCCCGACTCGGTCATCATGCTGCGCCATCTGCTGCCGGGCACGGTGTCGTCGGTGGTGGTGTACCTGACCATGCGCATAGGCACCTCCATCATCACGGCCGCCAGCCTTTCCTTCCTCGGCCTGGGCGCGCAGCCGCCCACGCCGGAATGGGGCGCCATGCTCAACGAGGCGCGCGCCGACATGCTCAATGCGCCGCATATCGCGCTGTTCCCCAGCCTGGCCATCTTCCTGACCGTGCTGGCCTTCAACCTGCTGGGCGACGGCCTGCGCGATGCGCTGGACCCCAAGATCGACCGCCAGTAAGCGGGGCAAGGTTTCGTGACACCGCGCCACCTGCTGCCCCGCATCGGCAGCCTGCCGCAGGGGCCCCGCAACGCCATCACCGACGTCGCCGGCGTCACCGTGGGCCATTGCACGCTGGACGCGAACGAGGTGCAAACGGGCGTGACGGTGGTGCGCCCCCATGCCGGCGACCTGTTCCGCGACCGGGTCCCGGCCGCGGCCGTCGTGCTCAACGGCTTCGGCAAGAGCGTGGGCCTGCTTCAGGTCGACGAGCTCGGCGTGCTGGAAACGCCGATTGCGCTCACCAATACCTTTTCGGTCGCCGCCGTGGCCACCGCGCAGATCCGGCAGTGCGTTGCCGCCAATCCCGAAACAGGGCGCGGCCTGCCCACGGTCAACCCGCTGGTGTTTGAATGCAACGACGGCTTTCTCAACGACATCCAGCGCATGGCCGTCACGGAGCAGCACTACCTGCAGGCCTGCGCGCAGGCCGGTGTGGACGTCGAAGAAGGTTCGGTCGGCGCGGGGCGCGGCATGTCAAGCTTCGGGCTCAAAGGCGGCGTGGGCACGGCCTCGCGCCGCGTGGCGGTACCGGCGGGTGGTGAGCACACCGTCGGCGCGCTGGTGCTGGCCAACTACGGCCAGCTGCCGCAACTGGTCATGGCCGGCCAGGCACTGGGTGCGCGGCTGGCGGCGCATCAGGCGCAAGCGGTAGAGCCCGAAAAAGGCTCCATCATCCTGCTGGTCGCCACCGACGCGCCGCTTGACGCGCGCCAGCTGCGCCGGCTGGCATTGCGCGCCGGCGCCGGGCTGGCCCGCACCGGGTCGGTGTTCGGCCACGGCAGCGGCGACATCGCCCTGGCGTTTTCCACCGCCTACACCGTGCCGCAGCAAACCGCCAGGCCCATGCCCGCCGTGGCGATGCTGCACGACGGCTTGATCGACCCGCTGTTCCAGGCGGTTGCCGACAGCACCGAGCAAGCCATCCTCCATGCCCTGTGGCAGGCCCGCGCCGTCACCGGCCGCGACGGCCACCGGCGCAACGCGCTGCACGACCTGCTGCCCGGCTGGCCCTCTTCATCCCTCTCTCCACTTTCTCCCTCTTCACCTTCACCGGATTCCCCATGAAAGTCCTGATCTCCACCGACATCGAAGGCGTTGCCGGCGTCTTTCACCACGAACAGGTGCGCGCCGGCAATCCCGAGTACGAACGCGCCCGCCTGCTGATGACGCACGAGGCCAACGCCGCCATTGCCGGCGCCTTCGACGCGGGCGCCACCGAGGTGCTGGTCAACGATTCACACGGAAGTTTTCGCAACATGCCGGCCGAGCTGCTGGATGCGCGCGCCCAGGCCGTCATGGGAAAGCCGCGCTACCTGAGCATGATGGCCGGCGTCGACGGCGGCGTGAACGCCGTCTGCATGATCGGCTACCACTCGCGCGCCCAAGGCCGCGGCATCCTGGCGCACACCATCAACAGCTTTGCCTTTGCCCGCGTGTACTTCAACGGCATCGAGCTGGGCGAGGCCGGGATTTATGGCGCGCTGGCCGGCGAGTACGGTGTGCCGGTGGTGATGGCCAGCGGCGACGATGTGTTCATCGAGGAGCACCGCCCGCTGTTTCCGCATGCCACCTTTGTGCAAACCAAGCGGGCTACCGGCCAGACCAGCGGCATCAGCCTGTCCCCGGCCCAGGCCTGCGGCGCCATTCGCGCCGGCGTGGCCACGGCCTTGGCGCAGTACGGCTCAGCCCGCCCTTATGTGCTGAAAGGCCCTGTCGCGGTACGCATCCAGACCCAGTCGCCGGCGCTGGCCGACCTGTTTTGCCAATGGCCGGCCCTGCGCCGGCTGGACGGGGATGAGGTCGGCTTCGACGCGCCCTCGGTGGAAGCCGCGGTGCGCATGGTCAACAGCCTGTCGGCCATGTCCAGCATGTTGCGCTAGAAACCTTTTTCGAGGATTAAGAGCCGCTCTAAGGCACGCGCGGCGTATGTTCCACGCCCTGTTGCCCCACCCCCCGCTCGCTCATCCAGCGCAGCAGGTCYAGCCACATCTGGCGCATCTCGGCATCCAGCGGGGTGCGCGTGGAGTTGGGCAGTTCGATGGTCACGACCGGCACGCCTTTGTGGATGCCGCCGTAGTTGCCCAGCGAACCCGGGAAGATGCCGACCTGGTCCAGGTAGAGCCGCCCCAGGCGCGAGGGCGGCACCGAAGGGCCGTCGAAGTCGAGCACGCCGTAAGGCGCATGGATGCTGACGATGAGCTGGGGCTTGAAGCTTTGCATCTGCTCGTGCAGAAACCGCGACTCGGGTTCGGACAGCGGCTTGGGGCCAGGCCAGCGGCGCGGGTCCTTGCCCGTGCGTTTTTCCCAGTAGACCCTGGCGTCGCGTTCCCAGTTGGGGGTCGGGAAATTGCGGTTCAGGTCCACGCCATGCGCATTGACGCGGCGCGGCGGCCTGGAGAGCACGCCGTCGGGATTGAGCACCGGCACAAAACGCCAGTGGACCACCTGGGGCGCGTCCTGCGGCGGCTGCGCGGCCAGCTTGATCCAGTGCAGGGCCACCGCGCCCGAGGACAGCTCGTCGCCGTGGATGGCGCCCACCACCAGCACGCGCAGGCTGGCGTTGTCCGGCTTGATGTCGCGCACCCAGAGCGCCTGCCCGCCGACCGAGCGCGCGCCCGAGGGCTGCAGTTGGGCCGCATCGCAAAGTTCGCGCTTGACGTTCGGCAGTTTGGCCGCGTATTCGGCGCAAGGCGAAGCGGCTTGGGCGCCTGTCGCTATTAAATAAGTAGCAAGCAGGCAAGGGGCAAAGCGGCGAAACGGCATGCCCGCAAGTTTAACCGGCGCCGCCGCGGCCTGCGCCGCCCGGCCCGCCTAGACCCTGGTGCAAACAGGTCCCGCCGGCATCAGTTAAATTAGCCGTCTATGCCGACTCCCGCCATCCCTCGCCAAGCGAGCAGCCCCAGTTTTTCACAGCGAGAATTCCGGGCGTCGCTGGCGATGTTCGCCACCGGGGTCACCATCGTCACCGCCCGCACGCCGGCCGGCGTGCTGGTGGGCCTGACCGCCAACTCCTTCAATTCGGTGTCGCTGCAGCCGCCGCTGGTGCTCTGGAGCCTGGCGCGCGCGGCCGGCTCCATGGCCGCGCTCAGCACCGGCTCACACTACGCGATCAACATCCTCGCGGCCGACCAGAAGGCGCTGGCCGAACGCTTTGCCAGTGGGCGCGCGGACCGCTGGGACGGCGTGGCCCACACCGAAGGCGCCAGCGGCGCGCCGCTGCTGGACGGCGCAGCCGCCCACTTCGAGTGCTTCAACCGCAGCCGCTACGAGGAAGGCGACCACGTGATCTTCGTGGGTGAAGTCGAGCGCTGCGGCCACCGCGCGGGCGCCTCGCCGCTGCTGTTCCACGGTGGCAAGTTTTATACAGAGCATCCGTTGTAGCCGGCGGCATTAGCCGCGCCCCTTTCGCAGAGCCCCCATCCCAACCTTCCCCCAGAGGGGGAAGGAGCAATAACCAGAATG
>NZ_JBFUBU010000056.1:0-27340 GCF_056405595.1 Polaromonas sp. P1_G1 | reverse complement strand
CGAGTTTAGCGAGACCCCGCCGTAGTCGAGCACCGCAGGTTGCCCGAAGCGAAGCGTAGGGACCCAGACTGCGGGTCGCCTTTCTTTTGCTTACTTTTCTTTGGCGAAGCAAAGAAAAGTGAGTCGCCGCCGGGCGACCCCGGCCAGCRGACCTCGGCCAAGACCACAGGCCGTAGCAAGCTCAACCAACCAAGAACAAAGCCGGATCCACCATGCAACGGTTCAGCATCACACCCCAATGCAAATGCGGCCCGGTAACCCGGCCAGTAGCCCCCACAGCCCCAACCCGCTCACCAGTCTTGAGCAAATCCCCAACCTTCACATCCACCGCACTCAAATGGCAAACCATACTCAAAAGCCCACCCCCATGGTCCAGCCAAACCGTGTTGCCGTTGAAAAAATAATCACCGGTATCAATCACCCGCGCCGGCAGCGGCGACACAACAGGTGTACCGGTGGCGGCCGCGATGTCCATGCCGCTGTGCGGGTTGCGTGGCTGGCCGTTGAAGATGCGCCGCAGGCCGAAGGAGCTTGATCGCCTTCCCGGCACCGGCACGCGCATGCGCAAGGAGCTCTGCGGCAGGGGTTCGCTGAAGATCGCCATCACAGCCTCCTGGTGCGCGCGCTCGCGTTCGTAGCGCGCCAGATCCTCGGGCGACAGGTCCACCGTGCGGGGCTCGACCTTGAGTTGCTGCTCGCTGTAGTGCTTGGGCGCTATCGTGTAAGCGATGTCGCGCCGGCTGCCGTCCGCGGCCTGCACCGTGATGCTGGCCTCGCCGGGCTGGGCCGAGAGCGCGATGCCCAGCAGCGCCGTCCATTCCCTCGCATCGCCTAGCACCAGCAGGGGGACCTCGCCGGCATGGGCGGCTGGCCGCTGCGCCGCCGGGCCCAGCGACAGCAGCGCCACGCCGCCGGGCACCTGCGAGGCGCGCGGCCAGATGGCGGAGGAGGGCGTTTCAGCCAGGCCCGAGGCCGGCAAGGCCAGCCAGCCTGTGGCGGCGAGCAGCGCCGAGCGGCGGGTCAGGGATAAAGGGATGGGGGCGCGTGAATGAAGGGAATGCATGGCGCCATTATTGCGGCGTCATGGTGATTTTTCCCTCGTTCACATAGTCGTCGAACTGGATGCGCGGAATGGCCGTCACGGCGCGCACGCCGTCGCCGGCGTCCCAGCTCAGCGTGGCGCTGTCGGGCTCCAGTGCAACTTCCACCCGCACGCGCGGGATTTCAATCGGCGTACCGTCACCCGGTGTGTAAGTCACGTCACCGGTAATCATGGCGAACTGGGGCATGGCTGTCTCCTGCAGGGTTAGGCGAAGGGCGATGGGCGGTAAACGCCGGACACCTCTATTTGACACGCAGCGCGGGCCAAACCGTGTAGGCGAATACCACTTTGAAGAGGGCTTGGCGCAGGCGCCGATGAGGCATTTAGCATGCAATTTTCGCCATGTGGTGAGGGCATGGCATCTGCTTGCATTTGACGGAACGGTGTTGAAAACGGTTTCAAATTAATGCAATCAAATGGTTGCGTTACGGTATTTTCCCATGCACAATTCATGCAACAAGGAGATTGCATATGACTTCATCCACTTCATCCACTTCATCCACTTCATCCACTTCATCCACGGACCGTATTGAACGCAGCACCTTGATCAACGCCCCTGTTTCACAGGTATGGCGCGCGCTGACCAATGCCGAGGAGTTCGGCAACTGGTTCGGCGCGGCGCTCAAGGGCAAAAAGTTCGTGGCCGGCCAGCAGGTGCAAGGCCAGATCACCATTGAGGGCTACCGGCACGTGATGTTCGACGCCTTGATTGAGCGCATAGAGCCGGAAAAACTGTTTTCTTACCGCTGGCACCCCTATGCGGTAGACCCGGCCGTCGACTATTCAAAAGAGCCCACCACGCTGGTGGAGTTCACGCTCAAAGACACGGGCAAGGGCACGCTGCTGACTGTGGTCGAATCAGGCTTTGACAAGATACCGGCGGCCCGCCGCGCAGACGCGATCCGCATGAACACCGGCGGCTGGGAAGGTCAGCTGGTTAATATCCAGAAATATGTCACCACCCAGTAAGCCTGCCCGGACCCGCGAAACCCCGCCCCCCCAGCCCGGCCCCGCAGGCGTCTTCGCCGCCCTGGGCGACGAAACCCGCTTGCGCCTGGTGGCGGTGCTCTGCGTGGGCGGGGCTGTGTCTATAGCCCAATTAACGTCCACCACCGACATCACCCGCCAGGCCGTGACCAAACACCTGCACGTGCTGGCCGATGCGGGCCTGGTGCACCACGTCAAGGTGGGTCGCGAGCGCCTGTGGCAGTTTGATCCGCAGCAACTCGACGAAGCGCGGCGTTCGCTGGACCTGATCGCCCAGCAGTGGGACCAGGCGCTGGGCCGCCTGAAAGCGTCGCTGGAGGCCTAGGCCACCCACAGGAGAAACAACGATGGCCGCACACAAGATTTTCTCGATGGCATTCGCCAAGGTCTATCCGATGCTGGTTCACAAAGCCGAACGCAAAGGCCGCAGCAAAGAAGAAGTCGACCAGATCATTTGCTGGCTGACGGGTTATGACCAAAAGGGACTGGATCGGCAAATAAAGCAGCAGAACGACTTCGAAACTTTCTTCGCCCAGGCACCCGCCATGCATCCGAATGCTTCGCTGATCAAGGGTGTTGTCTGCGGTGTCCGCGTGGAGGAGGTCGAGGATCCGCTGATGCAAAAAATACGCTACCTGGACAAGCTCATTGATGAGCTGGCGAAAGGCAAAGCGATGGAGAAAATCCTGCGGGCCTAAGCCCGGCCCCACACCAGCAACAGGTTGTTGGCCGGCATCGCATGCCGCGCTTTCAAGCGCAGGCCGGCTCGCGCCGCCTCCTGTTCCACCTCTTCCCTGCGGCGGATGCCCCAAGCCGGGTCCTGCGCGCGCAGGCTTTGGTCAAACGACAGGTTGCCTTCCGAAGTCGGCACGTCGTTTTCCAGGTAAGGCCCATAGGTCACCAGCACACCGCTGGCCGCCAAGTGGCGCGTGCTGCCTTGCATCAGCGCGGCGCAGGTCGCCCAGGGTGAGATGTGCAGCATATTGGCGCAATAGATCAGGTCGAATTTTTCAGTGCCCGGAAGCCACTCGGGCGCCATGACGTCGAGCACCCGGGGAGTGCGCACATTCAGCAATCCTTGCTCGGCCACCCAGGCCGAGATCGAGCCCAGTGCGACCGGTATCGCATCGGTGGGTTGCCAGGTCCATTGCGGCAGGCCCGCCGCAAACCAGGCGACGTGCTGGCCTGTGCCGGAGGCGATTTCGAGTGCGCTGCCTTGCCCGGGCAAGACCTTGCGCAGGACGTCGAAGATGGCTTGTTTGTTGCGGTCTGCCGCGGGGCTGAAGTTCGGGCTTGGCATGGGTGTGATTAAACCGCACACCCCTGCCGATCTCAACTGGTTTCAACTAATCACAACTGACTCTCAGCTGACGTCAGCTGACGTCAGCTGAAATAGCCACCGTCCCGCATGTCCGCCAGCAAGTCTGCTTCCCGTGGCTGCCATCCCAAAGAAGCGCGGGTGAGGGCGCTCGAGCTCGGGTTGTCGATAGCCACAAAGCGCGCCAGCCAGTCGAAATGGCCCTGCGCTTCATCGGCCGCGATGCCGTGCGCAGGCACACCCAGCCCCGCGCCTATGGCCTCGGCAATCACGCGCAGCGTGAGGCCCTCCTCGGCCACGGCATGCAGGCGCGCGCCGGGCAGGGCGCTTTCCAGCGCCAGCCTGAAGAGGCGCGCCGCATCCAGCCGGTGTACCGCCGGCCAGCGATTGGCGCCTTCGCCGATAAAGGCTGATACCCCCTTGCTGCGCGCAATACGCAGCAGCATGGGCACAAAACCATAGTCGCCCGCGCCGTGCACCGAGGGCGGCAGCCGCACCACGCTGGCGCGCACCCCCCGGCCGGCAGCGGCCAGCACCATGGCCTCCGCTTTTGCACGCGGGTTGGGCGAGGCTTCAGGCACGGGTATGTCCTCCGTCGCCGGGTGGGCATGCGCCGCCAGCACGGTGACCGATGTCGCTACCAGCGGGTTACCCGAGCCTTCAAGTGCGCCCAGCATGGCTGTGACGGCCTGGCGGTCGGTCTCGGCGGCAGCGGCGTGCGCTGAAAAGTCATGAATGAAAGCGGTGTGGATCACACCGTCGCAGGCCCTGGCCGCGGCGGCCAGGCTGACGGTGTCGGCCAGTTCACCGCGATGGGCTTGCACACCCAGCCGCACCAACGTGTTGGCGGCCGCATCGCTGCGAGCCAGGCCCAGCACCTCGTGGCCTGCGGAAAGCAGCTCCTGCACAATGGCCGAGCCGATGAAGCCTGTGGCTCCGGTCAAGAAAACACGCATACTGAACTCCTGAAAATCAATGAGCCCGCATCTTGCGTCGCCACTCCTATTTGCAAAAGCCGTGAGCGTATACAGGTATGAGCACTAACACCCTGACGACCCCCACAACACAACCGGAACAGCCTGCGCAAGCGGGGCAGACGGCACCGCTCACGCTGGGCGCTTTCCTGCGCGACCGCCGCGCGCGCCTGCCGCCCGCAGCGGGCGCGGACAGCCGCCGCCGCACGCCCGGCCTGCGGCGTGAAGAAGTGGCCACGCGCGCCCATGTGAGCGTGACTTGGTACACCTGGCTGGAGCAGGGCCGCGGCGGCCCGCCATCTGACGAGGTGCTGGAACGCCTCGCCCGCGCGCTGGCACTGGACCGGGCTGACCGCGAGTTCATGTTTTTGCTGGCCCAGCAGCGGCCGCCGCCGATCAAGGGCGCCACATCATCGGCCGCCCTCACGCCCGCCCTGCAGCGCGTGCTCGATGGCATGCCCACCCACCCCGCCGTCGTGAAGACACTCACCTGGGACATCGTGGCCTGGAATGCCGCGGCGGCCGCGGTGCTGAGCGACTACGCCGCACAGCCGCCCGGCGGGCGCAACCTGCTCAGGCGCCTGTTCACCGACCCGGTTATGCGCGGCATGCCCGACTGGGAGGCCAATGCGCGTTTTGCCATTGCCGCCTTTCGCGTCGACGCGGCGCGGGCCGGTGACAGCCCCGAAGCGGCCGCGCTGGCCGAGGAACTGCAGGCCGGCAGCAAAGACTTTCGCCGGCTGTGGGCCGATAACGAAACCAGCAGCCACTACGTCGGCGTCAAGAAAATCGAGCGCGCGCCGGCCGGGCCCWTCACGCTCGAGTACCAGTCCTTCCCGGTCGACAGTGCGGCCGGGCTGAGCATGATTGTGTTCACGCCGGTGACGGCGGCGGATGTGGAGGGGGTGGCCTTGTTGATGGCGAACAAGGCCGGGCGCTTGAAAAAAGAAAAGCGCTGAAAGCCGGTGAATTGCGAGCCGGCTTTCGCCGGCCCTTCAATCTCCGGCGTGTTTCAGGCCGTTTCGGTTTCAGTTTCAGCGGCGCGGGCTTTTTGCTGCGCCCGCATGATCTGGTGGCGCTGCCAGTAGCTCCCCAGCACCGCCTTGAAGTGCTCTTCCTGCTTGCCCAGGCCCTTGAGCTTGATCGTGCTGGTGCGCGCGCCCAGCATGCCCTTGTCGAAGTGCGTGACGGTGAGCGTGTTGCCAAAACTGCTGCTGTTGAATGTCATGCCCTTGACCTCGTCCCATGACACCGGCACGCCATCGTCCGCCGTGGCATGCAGGCCTTCATAGCTGATGTCAATGCGCTTGTCATTGCCAAGGTCAAACGACACCGGCGGAAAGTAGCGCAGCACGATCTCACGCTCTTCRTCGTTGGCCGGCTCGTAGCGGTAGGCYAGGSTTTGCTCATGCGCGGCGGCAAACCGCTGCTCGTAGTCTGTCCACAGCCGCTGCTCGATGGCGGCGGCGGTCGATATTTCGTCGGCCCAGGTGGCTTGAGGCACGGTGGTCACAATGGCGCCGTAGCTGTCTTCAGCCACCTTGTGGTTCACATTGCGCATGCGTTCCACCAGCGGTGGGTGCGTGTCATAGGGGTGCGGCACGGCGGCGGTTTTCATGGCCGTCACAAATTCACCCGAGCGGGCATAAGGGTGCAGGCCCTCAGCCACAAAGCCGGCAATGCCCAGCGCGCCGCTGTGCTGTTGCTCCTGCTCAAACAGCTTGTTCTCTACCGTGTTGCGGTAGCTGGAATACGCCGAGATCTTGATGAGCGATTGCACGATGGACTGCGGCGCCGTGAGCTTGGCGGCCACACGGTCGGCGGTGTACTCGCGCTCGCGGCTGTCGCGTGCCAGTGCAAACTCAAACACCATGCGGTACAGGCGCAGCAGGTAGTGCGCCACGATGGTCAAGCCGCCGCTGCGCATTTGCCAGGTGTAGAGGTCAAACTGGTTGAGCTTGGGGCCCAACGCGGCGCTGCTGCGCGTGTCGCCGCCGCCCAGGTGGGCCAGCTCGTGGGCCAGCACGGCGTCCGCCTCGGTGGTGTCCAGCACCCGCAGCAGCGGGATGCTGACAAACAGCGTGCGGCCCGTCAGGGTCTGCCCAGCCACCGTGCAGGGTGCTTCGGTCACGAAAAAGTTGTTGTCGATGCCCGCAATGATCTGGTCCGGCGGGGATGTCTTGACGCGGCCCGCCAGTTGGCGAATGCGATCCCACAGGCGCGGGGCGTCGGCTTCAGACAGCAGCTCGCCTTCAATGGTGTTGCCCGATGGCAATTTTTTGAACAGCGTGTAGATGGCATAAAAAACCGCCAGGGCCGCCATGATGCCGGCCAGGCCGACCAGCTTGATGTAGTAGCTGTGCCAGAAATAAGCCGTGAGCCAGAATGACAGCCACACCAGCATGGCGCTTTGCAAGGTGACCTCCACCGCGCTTGAAATGGTCATGAGCCGCCAACCCGCCACAAAGCTCGCATAACGCAGGCCGCGGTTGACAAAGGCCAGCGCGCCCAGCACGCCGGCCGCCACCAGCAGCGCGGCTCCGAGGATCAAGGTCCAGAAGGCGGCACGCTCGGCCCAGTGAAACCACCAGTGCATGGAATACGCGCTGCACACCTTGTCGTGAAAGACCTGGTTCTCCGGCCCGGTGGCGGCGCAGGCCATCGACAGCCTGTGCGTGTCGTAAAACGCAATCTCGTCCGCCTTCTGCGCCGGCGTCAGGTCTTTGGCGGCATTGATTTGGGAACTGACACGCTGAATGAAGTCCTTGTCCTCGGACTGCAGCGCGTAGTGCGTGAAAACCAGCGTGACCGCCGGAATGAGAAAGAGCGATGCCAGGGTCAGCAAAAAAACCCGCCAGAGGTCGGCGTGGATCGTGCGCGCAGCAGCCATGGGGAGCGTCCTTTTGAGTTTTGGATTTGAACCGGCCGATCATACGGGCGGCCATGCGTTTGGCCGTCGAATTGGAGGGCAACAATTCACCAAAACGGGTGCTGTTGCAGTTTGTTTCCAAAGACCTCGCCGGCCTTCGAATCCGCTGAAATGCTCAGCCGGCGTCCGCTAGCTCTTCGGTTTCACGCCAGGTGCCTTGCGCCATGCCGTCCAGCGCATAAGGGCCGATGGACGCGCGGATCAGCCGCAAGGTCGGGTGGCCCACGGCCGCCGTCATGCGCCGCACCTGGCGGTTGCGGCCCTCGCGTATGCCCAGCGCAATCCAGAAGGTCGGGATGGCCTTGCGCACCCGCACCGGCGGTTCACGCTCCCACAGGCCGGACGGGGCCTCCATGCGCTCGGCGTTCGCGGGCCGCGTGGGGCCGTCATTGAGCAACACGCCGCCACGCAATGCGGCCATCGCCGAATCACTCGGCTCGCCCTCCACCTGCACCCAGTAGGTCTTGAGCATCTTGAAACGCGGGTCGCTGATGCGCGCCTGCAATTGGCCGTCGCTGGTCAGCAACAGCAGGCCTTCACTGTCGGCATCCAGCCGCCCGGCCACATAGACGCCGGGCAGGGCGATGAAATCTTTCAGCCCGCGCCAGCGGCCTTCCGGCGTGAACTGACTTAACACGCCATAGGGTTTGTTGAAGCAGATGAGGCGGGGAGGTGCGGCGGCGGGGGTGGACGGGTGAGGCATGTTGTTGTGATGTGGATCCGCCTCAAAGTGCGTCGCGTGATCGCGATTTTCATCGTGAAGGATCATTCCTGCGCCTATGGTTTCGACAATCGCGCGCAGCCTAAAACACTAAGGAATGATCACAGTAGTGTTCAGACTATCGGGCGTATTTCATCCGAAGCCCCATTTTGTAGAGCTGTCCGACGCGCCACCAGCCGGCATAACCAGGACGATCTTCGAACATTCGAAGAGCCTTCATTCTTCGCAAAGACTCTCGAATTGACGGGTCCGTAAAAGGAGTTTTTTCCCTCAACTGAGAGATCAGTTTGTCGAGAGCGAATGGTGTACTGAGGCCGTCAAATGCCGCAATAAACAAAGTGACATTCGACTGATCACTGTCGGATGCCTCTGTGCTATTTACAAAATTTAATGACAAAAGGTGAACCAGTTCTTGTTTGGTTTCGTCAATGAAAGCCGTTGAAGCTTGGTCGTAAGCTCGATTAAGCAAAGCAGAGTTCAGGCGCGAACCTCCTTCGCTCAATGGGGCACTGTCCGCTCGTGCCAGTTCATCCAGTTTTTGCAAAAAAGATAAATAAAGGCGAGGGTAGAAGGTCGCCATGCTTGTGTTGTCGCCTCCTGCATCTGAAAAATACAGGCGCAGGAAAGTTGAAGTTAGTAAGTTGTTTCTTCGTAGTTTGTCTGGGAAGATTCGAAGTAGCAGTTCAGTGGCGGCCTGCTCAGATAGTCCGCTTTTCTGGATCTCCAATGAGTATTTTTGAATGTCTTCGCACACATCGGAAAACTGCTTGCTGATCCAAGGAAGCTGCGGCAGTCGTGAAACAGCGAAATTGAGAATGGAGGATGCGCTCCATTTCAATCTGAGCAGGCGATCTTCCATTTGCTGCTCAATGTTTTGTACTGAGTCAGAAGCTAGATCCTCACGCATAAAAGCGCGAATTACGAGTTTGGAAGAGAGCAGAGGATCGTTCTGTATTGTGTTCATTACCGAAAACAGACCGGCAACGTACGCTTTGATTTTGGCTGCAGGGACCAATGTTTCCAGGCCATCTACCAAAAGCACTTCTTGGTTGGCTGAGCGGAGTAGGAGGTTTTTGATATCTAGCGGACTGGCCAATTCATCTGGTTTTTTATTGGCTTCGATTGCCTTGGAGATGGCCGTTAACGGCGAACTCGGGTTTTCTAGGGAGAGCCGAATGAGAGACCACCAGAAAGAACTTGGCTCTATTGAGTTTTTGACCCATTCTTTTGCTTCTGGCGATTCGCTGCGAAGCGCCTGAAAATCATGCTGATCTGCTGCAACCAAGATAGGAGTGCCCAGCTTTCTTAGCGCTAACTCCTTCAGCAGCCGCGTTTTCCCGGTACCCTTTCTACCCAAGATGTAGGTGAATGGATTGCCTTTGACGAAGAGACGCTCGACGTCTGGAATGTGGATAAATGTGCCTTCATCACGCGCGCCAGATAAGGATGTAATAAGTTTTTCACTTTCAACCTTGAGCTGGGGTTGCGGAGTTTCCTTCTTTTGAAAAGGAAGCCCTAAGACTCCGCGCAACTTTTGTAGTGCGGCGATGTTATCGCTTTGAAGTTTAGAGATATCAGGTAATGAACTGTCTAGCAATGCACGATCTAAATACCACTCCACCCAATTGAACGCCAACTCCTGTGTGGAAATTTCGTTTTCTTCGTCTTCTTCCTCGTCTCTCGGGTCTTGAATGGATACGTTGTATTCGATTGCCTGAGCTAACTCTTCCAGCAGCGCCTCTCTCGCTCTAGCTTCATGAGGCGGCACGACGCCATTAGCTTTGCGATTCGAGTCAAGTGAAAAGCTAACGAAGGCTGCGGGGTTGTCCGCTGCATTTCCAAAAATGGAGCGAACAACTTTCCTCATCTCGGAGGGAATGTTGACGGTATTTGCATCAGTGCGTGCAAAAATTACTGTTGGCCCAGGTAGTTCACTAACGAGTGGCAGTACCGATGTGGCAATACCGGTACGATGGTCCACTAGAACAAAATCGTATATCTCGTCATGTTTGGACAACGCCGAACGTAGCCTCGCCGCAGCTCTTTCATAAATACGAGTGTCCAATGGCGCCGTAGCCACTAGTAGTGCAAAGTCTAGATCGTGGTCTTCACCACGAGGGCGGCATGGCAGTACGTCGATTCGGCCCAATCCAAGAAGACCCTTGTACGCAGCTGGGATTGGTGAGAAGTCATTTGCCCAACCACACAGCCCCATCAAGGTTTGCGAAAAATGATCAGCATGCGCGCCGAGTAAGCTGTCCAGAGATGGTGCTTCTGTATCCGCATCGATCACCAATACTCTGTAACCGTCGTCAGCGAGGAGTTTTCCAAACAGTGCCAGCATCGAGGAACGCGCCTGCCCGCCTTTGTAGCCGTAGAAGTGAACGTAACGAGGAGTGATGGGGATATCGCGGCGGGCAACGAGTGGCTTATTGTGGAGAAACCAATTAACCCATGAACTAGTAGTTGCCGTTCCTAGCCAGCTCGCCTTGTTCTGCGCTTCATCTGAAGTTAGTGTGCTGATGATTACGGGCAGCTTAGACATGATGTCTTGAATCAGGTCTGCTTCTAAATTAAAAGACTGCGTCAACGCAGAACTCACTCGGTCTAATCGATCATCGTCGTTTAGACCTCGAAACGTGTCACTGATGAGGTCAATATGCAATGAAGGGGAAAGAAAAATAACTCTCACTTCTTGGAGCAAAGGGGCTGCTTCAGGAAACTTGGTAAGGCTCTCAAGATGAGTGATCAAATTTGATATTGGAGTCATAGGTGAATTCCCAGTGTTGCCTTGTGTGCCTGAAGGTGCGTCAAGAGACTGCGACAGGTTTTTTCCAATGCTGTAATCGAATGAGTTGATGTTTCACTAACACCACTCCAATCCCCCTCAAAGCGGGTGTACCGAGCATGAGGATAGTTGTTGGCCAACACTGCGGCAGGTTGGCCCTTCGGGCTGTTGCAAATTAACTGACGGAGATCTGCGCTAAGTTTGGCTTGATGCGCATTAAGTTCACTCGCGAGTGCCGGGTGTTTATTGGCTGTCTGTGCCAGCATTGTGGGTATGTCGTGACCACCCGTACAGCCAACATCCTTTAATGCCAATTCAATTGCCACCATTATCCGGTAGGCATCAAGCAAAGGACTAGGTCCTCCGCCGGGCAGAAAAGCCAAAATGTTGCTGTGATATGCCAATATTTTCCCTCAGAGGTCTCGAAAAAGTTTCTGTCCTTGTTGCCGATCAGCTGGCAACACGAGGAGTGGAGCATGGCCTATTTACTGAACGAATCCTTCATCCCCGTCACCCGATTGAACACGACTTTTCCGTCCTTGTGGTCAACACTGTCTGTGACAAAGTACCCATGCCGCTCAAACTGGAAGCGCGTGCCGGCAGGCACCTTGGCCAGTGAAGGTTCGACATAAGCCCTCACGGTCTTGAGGCTGTTGGCATTCAGCTCGTCGAGAAAATCCTTGTCGCCGGTGCCAGGGTGTTCAACGGTGAACAGCCGGTCATAAAGGCGCACTTCGGCTTCAACAGCATCGTTCACGCCGACCCAGGTGATCACGCCCTTGACCTTGATCGCGTCGGAGCCGGAGGTGCCGCTCTTGGTGTCGGGGATCAGGGTGGCGTGCACTTCTGTCACCTTGCCGTCGGCATCCTTGACGGCGCCTGTGCATTCGATCACGTGGCCGTATTTGAGGCGGACCTTGCTGCCGGCGATCGCCTGTTTGCTGGCGTTGGTGTGGGGCGGGAACAAGCGGAAGAAACCTTTGGGCGGGGTTTCTTCGTAGTCGCTGCGTTCAATCCAGACTTCCTTGCCGATCTTGAACTGGCGTTTTCCCATCTCTTCGTGGTGCGGGTGTACAGGCGCCGAACAATCGTCAAGCTTGCCCGCGCCCATGACTTCGTCCCAGTTGGTGAGCACCAGCTTGACGGGGTCGAGCACGGCCATGGCGCGCGGGGCGATGGGGTCCAGGGTGTCGCGCAGCGCGCCTTCGAGGGTGCTGTAGTCGATCCAGCTGTCGCTTTTGGTGACGCCTATGCGTTCGGCGAACAACTGCAGCGCTTCGGGCGTGTAGCCGCGGCGGCGCAGGCCGACGATGGTGGGCATGCGCGGGTCGTCCCAGCCGCTGACGCGTTTTTCATTGACGAGCTGGGCCAGCTTGCGCTTGCTGGTCAGCACGTAGCTGAGGTTGAGCCGCGCGAATTCGTACTGGCGCGGGTGCGGCGTGGCGATGAGCTTGCCTTCGGCCAGGCGATCGAGCAGCCAGTCGTAAAAGGGGCGCTGGTCTTCAAACTCGAGGGTGCAGATGCTGTGGGTGATCTGCTCCAGCGCGTCTTCGACCGGGTGGGCGAAGGTGTACATGGGGTAGATGCACCATTTGTCGCCGGTGTTGTGGTGGTGGGCGCGGCGTATGCGGTAGATGGCGGGGTCGCGCATATTGATGTTGGGCGAGGCCATGTCGATCTTGGCGCGCAGCACGGCGGCGCCGTCGGCGAGCTTGCCGTCGCGCATCTCGCGGAAACGCGCCAGGTTCTCGTCGGGTGTGCGGCCGCGGAAGAGGCTGTTGGTGCCGGGGTGGCCGAAGTCGCCGCGGTTGTGGCGCATTTCTTCGGCGCTTTGTTCGTCGACGTAGGCGTTGCCGCTTTCGATCAGGTACTCGGCGGCGCGGTACATGAAGTCGAAGTAGTCGCTGGCCTGGTAGGCCTTGCTTTCGACATTGCTATCGCCTTTGCCGTTCTTCTCATTGCCAAGCTGTGCCCAGTCGTAGCCCAGCCATTTGACGGCATCGATGATGCTGTCGACGTATTCGGTGTCTTCTTTTTCGGGGTTGGTGTCGTCAAAGCGCAGGTGGCAGACGCCGCCGTAGTCGCGCGCCAGGCCGAAGTTCAGGCAGATGCTTTTGGCGTGCCCCACATGTAGGTAGCCATTGGGCTCGGGCGGAAAGCGCAGGCGCACCTTGGCGGGGTCGGGCTGGCCGGCGGCGTGGTGGGCGGCGTCCCCGGGGCTGCCGCCCCAGCGGCGGCTGGCATAAGTGCCTTCAGCCAGGTCTTTTTCGATGATCTGGCGCAGGAAGTTGCTGGGCTTGTGGGTTTCTTTGTCGGCGGGGGCTGAGGCAGGGGCGGGAGAGGTCATGGGCTGATTTTAGGGCTTAGCTGCCAGGGGTTACGTTTGGCTACTCTCTTCACGGTGCGTGCGGTATGCCATTACAGGTAGGCTGCGTTTAATAAGCACATGGGCATTTCCTGCCCTATCAAGGAGAACCATATGAAGACAGCCATCAAAGCAAACCGCTCCCTCGCGCTGGCAGGCGCCGCCGCCACGCTGGCCGTGGCCTCGCTGGGCTTTGCAGGTGCTGCCCAGGCCCGCGACAACGTGTCGTTTTCCGTGGGCATCGCTGCTCCGGGTGTGGCGGTAGGTGTCACCAACGCCTATCCGGTGTACCAGCAACCGGTGTATGTCCAGCCCGCCCCCGTTTACGTGCAGCCGGCGCCGGTCTACTACCCGCGCCCCGTGTATGTGCAGCCGGCACCGGTTTACTATCCGCAGCCCGTGTACTACGGCCCGCGCCACGGCCACAGGCACCATGGCGGCTACTACGTGCAGGGCCCACGCCCTGGTTACGGTTACGGCCCCGGTTACCGCCCCGCACCGGTTTATTACCAGCGCTAAGCCTGTCTGAGGCAACAAAAAGCCCGCTTCCAGCGGGCTTTTTTATGGCCGCCGGGAGGTCGCCCCCACGGTCGCGCACTTCGTGTCGCTCCCTGCCCCCCGAGGGGGCCGCCCGCCTGCGGCCCGGCAAAGCCGGTTCCGCGGCTCATGCTGGTGAAGAAAAGACTCAGGCGGCCGGCCGCCAGAAGAGGTAGTCGGCCTCGTAGGGCACGGAGACGCGCATGCCCAGGGTGGCGGCGGTGCAGGGCGGGTTGGCCACTATGCCGGCCACGGTACGGCGGGCCTGGATGTAGCTGATGTTGGCGAGCATGCCCGGGGTGTCGGAGGGACCCGCCATGGCGCGCAGCAAGGGCAGGCTTTGGCCATCGCCGGGCATCTCGACAAGTTCCCGTGCGCTGACTTTGGAGCCGTCGCTGTGCACCCAGCGCGCACGCGCGCCGGGGTAGTAGGTCACGGTGTTGCCCGCGCCGTCGGCGAGCCTGATGCCCGGGGACAGCAGCAGCCAGGCGTATTCATAGGGGGCGCGTTTGACGGCCTGGCATTCATAGAGCAGGTCGCCCCGGCCCTGCGCTTCAAGCACCACCGTGTGGCCCGCGGGAACGCGCACGGATTCGGGCAGGTTTTGCTGGGATGGCTGAAGGTTGAGGCGCGAGCCGCAGGCGCCTAGCGCAGCCACGGCAAGCAGCAGCAGCGCGCTTCGCAGCAGGCCGGGAAAGGCGCGAGAGGCTTGGGTCTGGATGTTCACAAAGGGTTCCAATGGCGGCGGATGGTGGTGTCACACCCCAGTAAATCCCTGGCGCGGAGGCACGTCTGTAGGTGGCCGGAGGGACAAGGTGCGGGGAAACGTCGGCAGGCTCGGGTCAGCGCTCTGCAAAAAAGAAAAAGCCCGCAGGCGATGCCTGCGGGCTTTGTTTCCATGGCGGCTGCACTGCCATGGACGGGCGCGCTTTCAGGGCGCGCCGGAAGCCCGCCTTAAGCGGGTTTCCAGAAAATGTAATCAGCCTGGTAAGACGTGGTGAGCTTGTCGCCGATATCGGCCTGGGTGCAGGATTTACTGAGGTCCTGGCCGCCCTTGGTCTTGATGCGCTGGATGTAGCTGACGTTCTGCAGCACGCCGGGGGCGGCGCCGGGTGCGCCGGTGGACAGCTGCTGCGGCAGGTTGGTGGCACCCACGCGGGGGGCCAGGGCGACCTGGGTGCCGACGACGCTGGAGCCGTCGATGTGGGTCCAGGTGGCGGGCGGGCCGGAATATTTCGCGACGGTCTTGCCGGTGCGGTCGAGCAGGTCGGCTTCGGGCCGAACCAGCACCCAGCCTATGGTGCCGGCGGTGGTGGCATTGGCCCGGCACTCGTAGTACAGCAGGCCGCTGGCGGTGGTTTCAAGCGCGACGACATGGCCGGGCGGCACGACGACCTGTGCGTCCAATTGGTCCTGGCTGTATTCCTTGGGCAAGGGCGCGACGCCGGAGCACGCGACCATGAGCGCGGCGGTGCCGGTGATCATGGCTGCGGTGACGGCAGCACTTTTGCTGTAAGCCCACAGGACGTTGTGCGTGCTTTTCATGAGACCCCCGGTTCTGGCCATTGCTGGCCTTGTGTTGGCTTCTGCCTGTTGTTGCATGCCAGTAAAACGCGGGGAACCCAAAAGCGCTGTAGGACGCCGCGCAGGCTTGCTGACAGCGCGTTTCCGGGGCCTGTGACAGCACGGCGAACGGCGCTGCAGGTGTGCGCAAAAAAGCCCGCAGGGCAAGCCTGCGGGCCTGAAAACCGGTCCCGCCTGACGTTCGGGCCGGTGGCTCACCTTCGGAGGGGAAAGCGGCGATTCAAGGATGGAGGGCCGTGCCTCACATCGCCTTGTAGAAGATGTAGTCGGCCTGGTACTGGACGACCTGTTTGGCGCCCGCGTTGCCGGCGGCGCAGGGCATGGCGGGGGCGACGCCGCCGCGGGTGTCCACGCGCTGGATGTAGGTGACACCGCTCATGGCGCCGCTGCCCATGGCCGGGTTGCCCTTGACGAGCTGGGTGGGAATGTTGCCGCTGCCGTTGGGGGTGACGGCGACTTGTGCGCCCGTCAGTTTGGAGCCGTCCATGGCTTCCCAGGTGGCGGGCGGGCCGTAGTACTTGCCGACCTGCTTGCCGCCGCGGTCCATGAGTTTGGCGTCGGGGCCGGCGAAGACCCATTCAAACTGGCCGGCCATGTCTTTTTTAGGGCTGCACTGGTAGGTGATCTCGCCGACGCCCACGGTTTCCATGGCGACCTTGTTGCCGGCGGGCACCTGGACGGCGGCGGGCAGGCCGGCCTGCGAATACATCGGTTGCATGGGCGACATGCTGCCGCAGGCGGCGAGTAGCGATACGAACAGAACTGAAGCTGAGGCGGTTGCAGTACGTAGCATCATTTTTAACTCCGTGGTTTTTGTGAATCGGCCAGGGCGGCCGCCCGCTGTGGTTGGCTGTGTGGCGCGGGCCGTCCTGCTGCTGATACGCGGCGGGATGGGCGCTGGATTCAAAAAAAGCGGCGTAAGCACCGGAGGGCATTTCACCAGTGGGGGCCGCGGGTCCGGCTTTGCCGGCCCCAGGCGCCGCCCCCTGAGGGGGGAGCAGGCTACACGAAGTGAGCGTGAAAGGGGGCGGGTTTGCTACTGCCCGAAGCGCGGACCCTTTTCGAGGAAGTCTTTTTCTGCCGGAGTATCGGCCCGCCCGAGCACCGTATTTCGATAAGGAAAACGGCCGAAGAGGGTGATGATGTCGCGGTGCTGGTGGGCGTAGTCCAGGTTGCCTTGCAGGCGCTGCTTCAGGGCCTCTGGCGCATCGGCGACCAGGCGGGTAAACCGTTCAACGCATTCGTCCTGCAGCGCCGGGCTTTCGGCGTGCATGAGCGGCATGTAGAGGAAGAGCCGTGCCACCCAGGGCAGGCGCAGGTCTTCACCGGCGGCGACGGCCTGCCGCACCAGCTGCTGGGCGCGGGCGTCGCCGGCAAAGGCGCGTGCGGTGCCGCGGAAGATATTGCGGGGGAACTGGTCGAGCAGGATGACCAAGGCCAGGCGATGCAGGGGCGTTTGCTCCCAGTCTTGCAGGCCGCCGGCCAGGGCCTCATCCACCGCGGCGCCGAAGCGCGCGCGGATGTCGGCGTCGAGCTCGGCGCCGCCGCCGAACCAGCGCTTGCCGAGGTCCTGCGTGGGCCAGTCTTTGTCGAGGCCGTCGCCCAGCCAGAACTCAAGGACTCGGGCCGGCGTGGCGGCAGTGGGGGCGGCGGCGGACGATGGGGTGGAGGTGGGCTCGGTCATGGCGACCGCCAGCTTAGCCTACCAGCGGTCGGAGCGCAGCTGCAGGTCCCAGACACCCTTACGGATGGCGTAGACACCGACCACGCCGTAGCGCTGCTCACCCACGTTGTCCCACTTCATGGAGCCGGTGATGGGCGCGTAGCCGTCGAAGGTGCGCAGGGTCTGCGTGATTTTTTCGGGTTTGACGGAATTGGCGCGCTTCATGGCGCCGGCCAGGATGTACATGGCGTCGTAGGTGTAATGGCCGCCGTAGGCCGGTTCCATCTTGAAGGTTTCCTGGTACTTGCTCAGGAAAGCCTTGCCGTTGACGAATTCCTTGGCGTCCAGGATGGGCGAGGTGGCGTAGATGCCCTTGACCGTGTCGCTGCCCTTGAGCATGTTGGTGGTCTTGATGGTGTCGCCGCCCAGGATGCTGACCTGCTGCGTGTAGTCGATCTTCTTGAGCGCTTCTATCAGCGCCAGGATCTGGAAGTCGCCCTGCGTGGAGACGATGACCTGGACGTTGCCGGCCTTGATCTTGGCGGCGAGCTCGTCAAACGCGGTGGTCTTGTCGTCGGACGAATAGCTGACGACCACTTCCTTGTTGGCCTTCTTGAGCTCGGCGGCCGCGCCGGTGGCCAGGCCCTTGCCATAGGTGGTGCCGTCGTCGACCACGGCGAACTTGGTGGCCTCAAGCTGGTTGGCAGCGAARGAGCCGATGGCGCGGGCCTGCAGGTTGTCGTTGGCGACCAGGCGGAAGGTGGTGTCCAGGCCGAGTTCGGTGAACTTGGGGTTGGTCGAGATGGCGAGCTGGGCGATGTGTTTTTCGGCATAAACCGGCGCGGCCGGGATGCTGACGCCGGAGTTGAGATTGCCGATCACGGCGACCACGCCGGCATCGACCAGTTGTTTGGCGACGTCCACGCCGGCCTTGGGGTCGGAGCGGTCGTCCATCGCGACGATCTCGATCTTGACGGTCTTGCCCTTGATCTGGAAACCTTCCTTGTTGATCTCGTCCACCGCCATCTTCACGCCGTTGTGCAGATCCTGGCCCAGCGCGGCGAGGTTGCCGGACAGGGGCTGGGCGACGCCGATCTTGATGGTGTCGGGCGGGTTGTCGCAGCCTGAGAGCAGGGCGGCGCCTGCAACAACAGCGGCGGTCAGGGCAGCCAGGGTAGGGCGGCGGGTGGCGGAGTGGGTCATCGTAAAACCTCGGGTTGAGTGGGTGTAACTGAATGTATGTTTCACCGTCCCGAAGCGATAGTGGGTTTGACCTACTTTTGAATGAATGTCTGAGTAGATAAGTTTTACTAATGGTTCGAATTGGTTCGTTTCTCTCTGAAAACGCACCGAAATGGTTTATTTCTGGCCAGATTGGCGCGTGCTCGCGCGAGGCGCGCCGGCAGCCGCCCGATTTGCCGATGGCCGTGTTTTCAGGGAAGCAGGTGTTTGCGCAGGAAAGCGCTGAGCTTGCGGTCCAGCGCCGGAAGCTGGCTGCGGTCGAAGCCGGGTGGGTCCAGCAGCAGGTCTTTGGCGAGGTCGGACATCGCATCGGCGGGTGGAGGCGGCGACAGCAGCGCGCCGTGGCCGCCGTCAGGCAGGTCCGCCAGGTGTTCGCAGCGCTTGCAGGCCGCGAGCACCGCGCCGCTGTGAAAGCGCGGCACCAGCCAGCGGTCTTGCCCGGCGGTGACCAGCGCGAGTGGCACCGTCGGCAAGGCCAGCGAGGCCATGTCGAAGTCGGCGGCCAGCGGCACGCCGGCGACCACGGCCTGGATGCGGGCGTCGTGATGGCTTTGCCAGGTGGCATCGCTGAATCTCTGGCGGATCACCGCCAGCACCACGGTTTTTTTCAGGCCATCCAGCAGGCCGCCTGTGAGCCGGGTGCTCAGCCCGGCGCAGGTCTGGAAGTCCTCTGCAATATGGGCCTCGCAGTGCCGGGCGAGCAGGGCCGGCGACCAGCGGCCGCCGGCCAGCGTCAGCGCCGTATGCCCGCCGGCCGACATGCCGTACATGCCGACCTTGTCGAGCGAGAGCAGCGCTGCGAAGCGCGGTTCGCGCGCGACCGCGTCGATGGCGCGCGAGACCTCGGCGGGCCGCTGCTTCCAGCTGTCGGGTCCGGGGGAGGAGGGATCCATGGCGTTGTCGCCGCGGTGCTGGGGAAAGGCGACGACGAAGCCGTCTTCGACCAGGCGGCGCGCCAGGTCGGTGTAGGTCCAGGGCGAACCGCCCGAGCCGTGCGAGATGACAACCAGCCGCGTGTTGCCGCGCACCGGCTGGCCGTCTTTGTCGACTTTGAGGGAATAGGAGCCGACCTGCATGGGGCGGTCTTCGCCGGCCGAAGGATAAAAAACGCTGATGGCGGCGTCGTCCTGCAGGCCCGGCAGTTTGGTAAAACCCATGCCGGCCTGCGCGCCGGCAACGGCGAGCAGCAGCAGGCTGCTGAGGATGTAACGATGCATGGGTGCTTCCTCCTTTATTGTGGGTAGCCGGTCGGCGTGACTGGCTGCGGGCTGTGCGCGGCTCGGGGCATTTTCCCCGGTTTCGCGCGGCGCCTCTTTGTCGAGCCCGGCGATAATCCCCACTACTTTTTTGGAGCCAGCGTGGATATAGCACTGTTGATCAAAGCCGCCATCATGGGCATCGTCGAGGGCCTGACTGAATTCCTTCCGATCTCCTCGACAGGCCACCTCATCCTGGCCGGCGCGCTGCTCGGTTTTGACGACGACAAGGCCAAGGTTTTCGACATCGCGATCCAGACCGGCGCGATATTCGCGGTCATCCTGGTGTACTGGCAGAAGATACGCGCGACGGTTGTCGCCCTGCCGACCGAGAAACAGGCGCAACAGTTTGTGCTCAATGTGCTGGTGGCTTTTGTGCCGGCCGTGGTGCTGGGCCTGCTGTTCGGCAAGGCCATCAAGGCCCATCTGTTCACGCCGGTTGTGGTGGCCAGCACCTTCATCATCGGCGGCTTCATCATCCTCTGGGCCGAAAAGCGCCAGCAGAACAATCCCGCCGCCGCGCGCATCCAGGAAGTGGAAGCCATGACGGTGATGGACGCGCTCAAGGTGGGCCTGGTGCAATGCCTGGCGATGATCCCGGGCACCAGCCGCAGCGGCGCGACCATCATCGGCGGCATGCTGCTGGGGCTGTCGCGCAAGGCGGCCACCGATTTTTCTTTCTTCCTGGCCATGCCCACGCTGATAGGCGCGGGCGCCTACAGCCTCTACAAGGAGCGCGCGCTGCTGTCCATGGCTGACCTGCCGATGTTCTCGGTCGGCCTGGTGTTCTCCTTCCTGAGCGCCTGGCTGTGCGTGCGCTGGCTGCTGCGCTATATCTCTACCAACAGCTTTGTGCCTTTTGCCTGGTACCGCATCGCCTTCGGCATCGTGGTGCTGGCCACGGCCTGGAGCGGGCTCGTGGTCTGGGCGGCATAAGGCGGTTCACCCATGCGCTCCCGCTGGTTTTCAAAGATTCTTGCGGGCTTGCTGCTGCTGGTGACTTCGCTGTCGCATGCGGCCGGGCCGGTCAGCATTCCCTCGCTGGACGGCAAGCTGCAGATTCCGTCCTACTGGTTTGACGCGGGCGACGGCGAACCCCGGCCCGCCATCATCGGGCTGCACGGCTGTGGCGGCGCGCTGGACGGCAAGGGCAACTTCGGCGAGCGCTTCTTCCGTTATGCGGGCTATTTCAACGCGGAGCGCATCCATTTCCTGCCGCTGGACAGCTTCACGCCGCGTGGCCAGAAATCGATCTGCGAAACGCCGAACAAGCTGCGCACCATCCATGAAGCGGACCGCCGCGAGGACGTCTTCGCCGCCATCGCCTGGCTGGCAAAACAGCCGTCGGTGGATATGTCGCGCATCGTGGTCATGGGCTGGTCGCACGGCGCGCAGACTGTGCTCAGCACGGTGGACGCCACGGACAAGTACGTGCAGGCGCAGGCGGTGCAGCCGCGCGCCGCCGTGGCTTTTTACCCGGGCTGCCTTGTCAACAACAAGATGTGGAATTATGAAGTCCACAAACCGCTGCTGATCATGATCGGCGAGCTCGACGACTGGACGCTGGCGCACGAGTGCGTCACGCTGCAGGAGCGCCTGCGAAAGAACAAGGCCAACGCGGCGGTGGACCTCGTCGTCTACGCCGGCAGTTACCACGGCTTTGACGGCCCCGGCCCCGTCAAGCAGATGGAAGGCCTGGGCAACACCAAAACAGGCAAGGCCACGGTGGGTGGCAACCCCGCGGCGCGAGAAGCATCGCATGCGCGCATGTTCGAATTTCTCTCGGCGCAACTGGGCCAGCCCTTGCTGCTGTCGCACGCGCAGCGCTTCAAGGGCCATCACTATGTGCTGCCGCCGGCCTCGGGCTTCGCGGCGGCCGACGACATGGCCGCCGTACCGCTCAGCGAGGCCGGCAAGGCGCGTTATGCCCACTTTCGCGGTTTGCCCTCACCCAAGGCCTTCGCCGTGACGGAAAAAGGCGGCTGGTATTTCAACGCCGGTGAACCCGAGGCGATGGCCACGGTTTTCCAGCAGTGCGCGAGAGCGAAATCAAAATGCTGGCTTTATGCGGTCGATGACCAGGTCGTGTGGCAACCCGACGTGGCGGCGCGGGCCGGCGAAGCGGGGCTCAAGCGCGTGGGGGCGTCGGCCCCCTGAGCGCCGCGCCGCAATGCCCGCGATTGGCGTGGCGTCTGACAAGAACCGTCACATCCCGGTGTTAGGCTGGCTTTTTCAACTCCACCTCTGAGGCGCACCATGAGCATTCTCGGCAAAATTTTCGGCAAGATATTTCCTTCGCTGCAAACGCCCGACCCTGTGCCACCGGTCGCCACCGCGCCCGCCGGCACAGCACCCGCAGCACCTGCCACGGCACCCGTAACGCCGCCCATGCAGCAAGTGGACGTCGAAGCCCTGCTCAACGGCATGGCCAGCAAGAACCCGGAAAAACTCAACTGGAAGACCTCCATCGTCGACCTGATGAAGCTCTTGCACCTGGACAGCAGCCTGGGCGAACGCAAAGAGCTCGCGAAGGAGCTGGGTTACACAGGCGACATGAATGACAGCGCCACGATGAACATCTGGCTGCACAAGCAGGTCATGAACAAGCTGGCGGCCAACGGCGGCAAGGTGCCGGCCGAGCTGATGGACTAGGCGGACCTGAGCTTCTCCACCAAGGCCGCGTAAGCCGCCATCGCCTCTTCGCGGGCCATGCCCTTGCGCTGGGCCCACGCGTCGTATTTGGCGCGGCCGGTCACGTCCATCATGCCGGGGCGGTCGCCTGTCGCGTCGCCCACCGTCGCCTGTTTGAACAGCGCATAAAGCGCCAGCAGTTCGTCGTTGCCGGGCGGTTTGGCCAGGGCCTTGACGGCAATGCCGGCGGCCTCGAAGGCGCGTTCGGCTTCGCTGGGGCCGGCGGGCGCGGCCGGTGCGCCGAAGTGGGCATCTTCGAGTGCCACGTCGTCGGGGAACCAGCGCGCATCGAGCAAGCGGCCCGAGCGCACGGCAAAGGCCAGCACGCCTTGCGACATCAGGCCCGCGGCCGTGAGGGTGGCGGGCAGCACGGCGATGCCGGCGTTGAACACCGGCTGGCCGAAGGCGGTGAACTTCACGCCGCCGGACCAGGGCAGCATGGCCTGCAGGCCCTTGTTGCCGCGGTAGATGCCGCTGGCGCGGTTGGCGCCGGGCTGGAACCAGGCCATGTCCGAGGCGCCTTTGGCGAAGATGCCGCTGAAGTCGCCGGCCTCCAGCGCTAGGCGCAGCGACTGCGCGAAAGCCTGCAGGGCTTCGGGGCTCATCTTGGGGTCTTCCACCGCCATGCCGAGCGAGGCGGCGCTGCTGGCGCCGAAGAATTCGAGCACGTTGCGCGCCACCTGTTCGCGGTCGTTGTCGACGCAAATCATGTGGTAGCTGTTCTCCAGCACCACCATGCGCGCCTTGGCGCCGCCGATCTGCTCGACCAGGTAGTTGGCCGAGGCCAGGCTGGTGAGTTCGTCCTCGCGCGCGTGGATGACCAGGGTTTCGCTGGCCATGCTTTTGAGGTCCGTCATGACCCAGCGGCGCAGGCGGTCGACCTGGCGCACGCAGGCCAGCGGCACCCAGCGGTAGTGGAAGTTTTCGCCGCGCGCGAACTTGGCCTTGACGATGGCGCGCAACTGCTCATTCTTGATGCCGAAGGGGTCTTCCTCCTCCACCTTCATGCGGGCCGGGACGCCGGGCAGGTAATACATCAGGTGGCGCGCCGGCGTGTACCAGGCGGTGGCCCAGCCGTCGATGTAGATGGGCGGCGCCAGCGCGATCAGCTTGCCGCGCGTGTGCTTCTGGCGCTTGGCCAGCTCGGTGGCCAGCAGCGCGCCCATGCACATGCCCATGATGTGGAAGTTGTCGTGCTGCGCGGCCACCTCCTGGTACTTGGCGGTGACGGCTTGCATCCATTGCTCGGCGGTCACATGGACCAGGTCTTCGGGCGTGGTGCCGTGGCCGGGCAGGGTCAGCGAGTGGGTGACGAAGCCGGCGTTCTTGAGCCGCTTGTGCATGGAGCCCAGGTCGTATTGCGTGCCGCCCAGGCCGTGGATCAGGAAGACGGCGGGCGTGCTTTTGTTCACGGCCGGCCCGGCCGCGGCGGATGAGGTAGCGGCGCTGTCCATGGCCACGTCAGGCCTCGACTTCCAGCAGCACGGCCACCTGCTCGACCTGGCCGTCGGCGCCGCGCACGCCCGAGAGGCGGGTGCTCACGGAGGCCACGCGGCCGTCGCTCCAGCGCAGGCTGTTCTTCCATAGCGCATGCTCGCGCTGGCCTTGCGCCAGGTCGCGCCAGTCGGCCTGCAGCGCGGGCTGCTCCTGCGGGTCGGCGTGGGCGATGAAATCGTGCACAGTCAGCAAGGCGGCGGCGTTGGTGCGCAGCAGCTCGCCGGCGCCTTCGCCCCAGTGGGCGGCGCCGGTCTTCGCGTCGAAGTTGGCGACCACGGTGCGGTTCGATTCCAGCACCTGGCGGTAGCGGGTGCGCCAGTCCTGCGCCAGGGCGAGGGCCTGCGCGGCGGTGGCGCCCAGCGTGTTGACCACGCCGACCAGCAGTGCCATCACGGCCACATAACCCTGCACTTCGATCACGGCCTCGCCGGGAAAACCTTCGACCTCGGCGAAAGGCCCGCCGCCGGTATTGGTCCAGGCGATCAGCGCCAGCGCGCCCAGCAGCGTGGCCAGCGTGGCGCCGCGTTCCTTCCAGAGGATGGCGGTGACCACCATGAAGGGCAGCGGCAGGTAGGCCAGCGTGGGGCCCAGYGAAGCGCTGAAACGGTCGGAAACGTCGCTCGAGAAAATCAGCGCGGCCACCACGAAGAACAGCGCAAAGGTGCCGGCGCCCGCGAGGAACTGGCTGGTGGCCATGCCGCCGGAGCGCTTGACCCGAAAGCCCGCGAAGGAAGTGATCAGCGGGGCGATCAGCAGGATGCCGACAAAGGTCGTGCAGGTCCAGACGCGCCATTCCACCCCCAGCGCGACGGGCTCGGGCAGCGCCCAGCTCCAGAGCATCACGCCTATGCTGGCGCCCAGCATGGAGGTGAGCAGCGCGCCCAGCAGGAGGCCGGCGTAGGCCTTGCCCGGTTCCGTGCGGCCTTCGGGGCCGGTGGCCCGCAGCAGGCGTGCTACCCAGGCGCCCAGGGCGGCAGTGAGCGCCTCGTTGATGCCAAAGGCCAGCGCCGGCAGCACGGCCAGGCCGTCCAGCAGCGCCAGCGCCATGGCCGCCAGCGCGGCGCCCGCCAGCACGGCGGAGCGCTTGGGCGGCTTGACGGCAAGCAGCGCGCCGAAGGTCACCCCGGTGGCCAGCCAGACCGATGAACTGAGCGTCATCGCGTCGCCCATGCTCTGGGACAGCACGGCCGCGACGGCCCAGGCAAGAAAGGTCACGGCAAGGGTGACGATGAAGGGCAGGGCCATGGAATCCTCCTCGGAAGAGTCGCTTGTTGCTCGGCATGGAGGCCGGATGGTTTCGGCGTAGTTTAGCCAGTGTGTTTCAAATATTGCTCAGGTGATTAAGGGTAAGTCCTTGCGTTCCTGGCGCGCTAAAAATCTACAATATGGACATCTATCCACAATATGGACAAATCCAATGCCCGTCGATAGCCCCGACCAGACGCCCCTGATGCCCTACCAGTACCCGAACCCGCCGGACGCGCGGCCGGAAATCGTGGTGCAGCACGCGATACCGACCGACGAGCGCCTGTGGGTGCCGCAGGCCGAGAACGTCTGGTTCCGGCCGCTGTGCCTCAACGCCAGCCAGGGCTACTGGATGAATCTGCTGCGTGTGCGCAAATCCGGCGTACTGAGCCGGCACCGCCATCCGCAGGCGGTGCACGGCTTTGTGCTCAAGGGCCGCTGGCGCTACCTGGAACACGACTGGGAAGCCACCGAGGGCAGCTATGTGTTCGAGCCGCCCGGTGAAACCCACACGCTCTATGTGCCCGAGGACGTCGAGGAAATGATCACCTACTTCCAGGTCAACGGTGTCATGTACTACACCGACCCTTACGGCAAGGGCATGGGCTACGAGGACGTGTTCACCAAGATCGAGATGTGCAACAAGCACTTTGAGGCCGTCGGCCTGGGCGCCGATTACACAAAGCAGTTCATTCGCTGACGGCGGGTGTTTTTTCTTGAAGGAAAGATGGATGACTTACCAGGCCGGACTCTTTAAAGGCAAACGCGCGCTGGTCGCCGGCGCGACCCAGGGCATAGGCGCCGTGATCGCCAACCACCTCGCGGCGCTGGGCGCTGAAGTGACCGCGCTGGGACTGGGCGGCGGCGACGGCACGCTCGATGCGGCCGTCGAGGTGCGCCAGGCCGACGTGACCTCGGCGGCCAGCCTGGATGCCGCGCTGGCCGGCATAGACACGCTGGACATCGTGTTTAACTGCGCCGGCATCATCCAGCGCGGCGCCGAGCACGRTATCGAGGTTTTCGAAAAAGTGCTGGCCGTCAACCTGAGCGGCACCATGCGCGTGTGCGCCGCTGTGCGCGAACGCCTCAAAGCCAGCCGCGGCTGCATCGTCAACACCGCCTCCATGCTGAGCTTCTTCGGCGGCGGCCTGGTGCCCGGTTACGCGGCCAGCAAGGGCGGTGTCGCACAGCTCACCAAGTCGCTGGCGATTGCCTACGCACCCGACGGCATCAGGGTCAACGCCATCGCGCCCGGCTGGATCGCCACGCCGCTCACGCAGGCCCTGCAGGACGACCCGGCGCGCGCCGGCCCCATCCTGGCGCGCACGCCCATGGGCCGATGGGGCACGCCCAAGGACGTGGCCGAGGCCGCGATGTTCCTCTGCACGCCGGCGGCCGCCTTCATGACCGGCGTGATCCTGCCCGTGGACGGCGGCTACATGGTGTCGTGATGGCGCAGCCCATCGTCAAGTCATCCACTGCCTCGCAAGTGGCCGGCACGGCCGCGKTTTCGAAATTCATGCACGTGCTGCAGCTGGTGGCCGACTCGGCTGAGCCGCTCAACGTCGGCGCACTGGTCAAGGCCAGCGGCTATCCCCGGCCTACGGTGCACCGCATCGTCGCTGCCCTGGTGGCCGAGCGCCTGCTGGTCGAAAACGAGCGCGGCGCGCTGCTGGCGCTGGGCCCGCGCCTGATCCAGCTGGCCAGCCGCAGCTGGGGCCGTTCAGACCTGCGCCTGGCGGCAGTCGACGAACTCAAACGCCTGCGCGACCTCACCGGCGAGACCGTGCACCTCGCGGTGCCCAACGGCAACACCATGGTCTACATCGAAAAACTCGAAAGCCCGAGCGCGGTACGCATGGCCTCGCGCATAGGTACCAGTGTGGCTTTGCATGCCACGGCGGTCGGCAAGGCTTATATGGCGGCGCTGGAGCCTGCTGTGCTTGAGCCGCTGCTGCTCGAACTGCCCTTGCCACGCTACACCGGCAACACGCTGGTGAAGCTGGCCGATTTGCGCAAGCAGCTGGAGGTCACGCGTGGGCGGGGGTGGTCGGTGGATGGGGAGGAACATGAGGCGGGGATTTTTTGTTATGGCGCTGTCATACGTGGCGGGCGTGGTTTGCCTGTGGCCGCTATCAGTGTGAGTACCTTGATGTTTCGGCAGAAGGCTGAGCCTGAGGAGGCTTATGTTGCACCCTTGCTGGAGGCTTGTCGGGTGATTTCTGCTCGTATTGCGGAGACGCCTTCGCTGGCTGGGGCTGAGGTTTTGTAGGGGGTGCTCCCCTCTGACTCCTGCTGGCCGGGGGTAGCCCGGCGGCTACTCACTTTTCTTTTGCTTCGCCAAAAGAAAAGTAAGCAAAAGAAAAGGCGACCCTGGTTGCTGCGTCCCTCCGCTTCGCTGCGGGCAACCTGCGGTGCTCGGTCCAGACGGGGTCTCGCTA
>NZ_JBFUBU010000055.1:0-47201 GCF_056405595.1 Polaromonas sp. P1_G1 | reverse complement strand
AGTTTGCGCGAGACCCCGCCGTAGTCGAGCACCGCAGGTTGCCCGTAGCGAAGCGTAGGGACCCAGACTGCGGGTCGCCTTTTCTTTGGTGACTTTCTTTTGGCGAAGCAAAAGAAAGTTACTTGCCGCCGGGCAACCCCCGGCCAGCAGCCCTATGCAGAGGGCGAGGGCGCGCAGCCGGCGCAAGACCCGGCGTCAGCCCGTGTTGCGCAAGCCGGCCGCGATGCCATTAATCGAAATATGAATACCCGTCTGCACCCGCTGGTCAGCCTGCCCCGCCCGATAACGCCGCACCAGCTCGACCTGCAGATGGTGCAGCGGGTCGATGTAGGGAAAGCGGTGGCGGATGGAGCGCTGCAACGCGGCGTTGCCGGCCAGGCGCTGTTTTTCGCCGGTGATCAGGCCCAGTGCTTCGGCCGTGAGGTGCCATTCGGCCTCAATGGCGCTGAAGATTTTTTTGCGCAGGCGCGCGTCGCCCACCAGTTCGGAATAGCGCGAGGCCAGCGCCAGGTCGCTCTTGGCCAGCACCATGTCCATGTTGCTGAGCAGGGTGCGGAAGAAGGGCCACTGCTTGTACATTTTTTGCAGCAGGGCCAGCGCCTCCTTGCGCGCGGCGGGCGTGCCGCCTTCGTTCAGCATCTGCGCGATGGCCGAGCCGAAGCCGTACCAGCCTGGCAAGGTGAGGCGGCACTGGCCCCAGCTGAAACCCCAGGGAATGGCGCGCAGGTCTTCGATCTTTTGCGAGGCCTTGCGCGAGGCCGGGCGCGAGCCGATGTTGAGTTCGGCGATTTCGCGTATCGGCGTGGCGCTGAAGAAATATTCGGTGAAGCCGGGGGTGTCGTAAACCAGCGCGCGGTAGGCCGCCATGCTGGCTTCCGACAAACCGGCCGCGGCCTGCAAAAAGGCCTTGGTCGCCGGTTTGGTCGGCTGCAGCAGCGTGGCTTCCAGCGTGGCGGCGACCAGGGTTTCCAGGTTGCGCCGGCCGATCTCGGGGTTGGCGTATTTGGAGCCTATGACCTCGCCCTGTTCGGTCAGGCGTATCTGCCCGCGCACCGTGCCGGGCGGCTGGGCCAGGATGGCCTGGTAGCTGGGGCCGCCGCCGCGGCCTACCGTGCCGCCGCGGCCGTGGAACATGCGCAGCTGGATGTTGTGCGAGTTGGCCAGCACGTCGAACAGTTCGACCAGCGCGATCTCGGCGCGGTAGAGCTCCCAGTTGCTGGTGAAGATGCCGCCGTCCTTGTTGCTGTCGGAGTAGCCGAGCATGATGTCCTGTTCGGCGCCGCTGCGCTTGACCAACTGGGCGATGCCGGGCAGCGCGTAGAACTCGCGCATGATGGGCGCGGCATTGCGCAGGTCTTCGATGGTTTCGAACAGCGGCACCACGATCAGATCGTTGGTGGCGTTGCCGTCGAGGGTGCCGTGCATCAGGCCGACTTCTTTTTGCAGCAGCAGCACCTCGAGCAAATCGCTCACGGTTTCGGTGTGGCTGATGATGTAGTGGCGTATCGCCTCCTTGCCGAAGCGCGCGCGCGCCGTGCGGGCGGCTTCGAAAATCGCCAGTTCGCTTTGCGCGTGGGCCGAGTAGTCGCTGCCGACCACGCGCAGCGGCCGCGCGTCGTTGAGCAGGCCCACCAGCAGCACGCGCTTGGCGGCTTCATCGAGCTTGGCATAGTGCGCTTCGATGCGCGCGACGGCCAGCAATTCGGCCACCACTTCCTCGTGCTTGTCGGAGCTCTGGCGCAAATCGACGGTGGCCAGGTGAAAGCCGAAGACCTCGACCGCGCGTATCAGCGGGTGCAGGCGCTGGGCGACGATGGCTTCGCCGTGGTGGGCCCGGAGCGAGGTTTCTACGGTGCGCAAATCGGCCAGGAAGTCTTCGGACTTCAGGTAGGCGTTTTGCGGCGCGACGGCGTGGCGCGCGGCCTCGCCGCCGGTCAGGTCTTTCAGGGTGGCGGCCAGTCGGGCGTAGACGCCGGTCAGTGCGCGGCGATAAGGCTCGTCCTTGCGGTGCTCGCTGGTGTCGGGCGAGCTTTCGGCCAGGGCGCGCATTTCGGGGCTGAAGTCGACCAGCATGGCCGACTGCGAGAGTTCACCGCCCAGGAAGTGGACTTCGGTCAGGTAGTGGCGCAGCGCCACCTCGGCCTGCCGGCCCAGCGCGTAGTTGAGGGTCTCGGCGCTGACGTTGGGGTTGCCGTCGCGGTCGCCGCCTATCCACTGGCCCATGCGCAAAAAGCTGTGCACCGGCTGGTTGCCGAGTTCGCGCTCGAGGTTGGCGTAGAGCTTGGGGATCTCACGCAGGAAGGTGGCTTCGTAGTAGCTCAGCGCGTTTTCGATCTCGTCGGCCACGGTGAGCTTGGAAAAACGCAGCAGCCGGGTTTGCCACAGCTGCATCACGCGGGCGCGCAGCTGCGCCTCGTTGGCGGCCAGCTCGCGCGGCGTGAGGGCGTCCTTGGCGGCGTTGTGGGCCAGCGCCAGGGCCTTGATGTCGTCGCGCGCGGTCAGCAGCTGGGCGATGTCGCGCTCGGCGTCGAGGATGCTCTTGCGCTGCACTTCGGTGGGGTGGGCGGTGAGCACCGGCGAGACGAAGCTGTGCGCCAGCGTGTTGGAGATCGTGCGGGTCGAGATGCCGGCCCAGCGCAGCCGGGCCAGCGCGACCTCGATGCTGCCTTCCTGGGTGTCGCCGGCGCGTTCGTGCACGGCGCGGCGGCGGATGTGGTGGCGGTCTTCGGCCAGGTTGGCCAGGTGGCTGAAGTAGGTGAAGGCGCGGATCACGCTGACGGTCTGGTCGCCGGACAGGCCCTTGAGAAGCTTCTTGAGCGCCTTGTCGGCTTCGGGGTCGGCGTCGCGCCGGAAGGTGACCGACAGCTTGCGCACCTGCTCTATCAGCTCGTAGGCGGCCACGCCTTCCTGTTCGCGGATCACGTCGCCGAGGATGCGGCCCAGCAGGCGAATATCTTCAACCAGCGGCCGTTCGTTGTCCCGTGAACGGGTGGAGGCCTTGGGAACGGCGGCTGCGGCGCCGTCCCTGGCGCCCTCACCGGCGTGTTGTTGTAGCTTCTTGGCGCGCGCGGAAGTGACCATCTCTACCCTCTAGTTCTTGATCCTCGCATGCTAGCATTCACTTCCCCCCATGTATTACCAGCAGGTTACGAGTGTCCGCAGTGTCTGAATCCAAGTCCCCTGATATCAAGAAGGTGGTCATCGCCACGCGCGAGAGCCGCCTGGCCCTATGGCAGGCCGAGCATGTGAAGGCGCTGCTGCAGGCGCGCCTGGGCTGGCAGGTCGAACTGCTGGGCATGACCACCCAGGGCGACCAGATCCTGGACCGTTCGCTGAGCAAGGTCGGCGGCAAAGGCCTGTTCGTCAAGGAACTCGAGGTGGCGCTCAGCGAAGGGCGGGCCGACATCGCCGTGCACTCGCTGAAAGACGTGCCCATGGACCTGCCAGAGGGCTTTGCGCTGGCCTGCGTGCTGGAGCGCGAGGATCCGCGCGATGCTTTTGTCTCTAATCAATTCGCCACGCTGGCCGATCTGCCGCAGGGCGCGGTGGTGGGCACCTCCAGCCTGCGCCGGCTGGTGCTGCTCAAGGCCTTGCGGCCCGACCTGGTGATACAGCCGCTGCGCGGCAACCTCGATACGCGCCTGCGCAAGCTCGACGAAGGCCAGTACCACGCCATCGTGCTGGCGGCCGCGGGCCTCAAACGCCTGGGCCTGGAGTCGCGCATACGCGCCACTTTTGAACCGGCCCAGATGCTGCCCGCAGCGGGCCAGGGCGCATTGGGCATTGAAGTGCGCGCCGACCGCACCGACCTGCTGGCCGCACTGGCCGCGCTGGCGCATATGCCGACCTGGCTGGCCGTGACGGCTGAGCGCACGGTGTCGCGCGCCATGGGCGGCAGCTGCTCCATGCCGCTGGCGGCCTTCACGCAAGGCGCAGCGGCGGGCGATGCGATGCAGCTCAATGCCGCCTGGGGCGACCCGGCCACGGCCGAGGCGCCTACCCAGGCCGCCGCCGGCCCGCTGGCGCCGCTGGTGCGGGTGAACCAGGCCGCCCAGGTGCGCAATTTCGCCGAGGCCGAGGCCCTGGGTGAAGCCGTGGCGGCGCAATTGCGCGCCGGCGGCGCCGTGTGGGCCGGCAAGGGCCCGGACGCCTGATGCCGCGGATGCCGGTGCCTGCGGCCGGTGCGGCCCCCGTCATCGTGACGCGGCCGGCGGCCGATGCGCAACACTGGGTGGAGCAACTGCGGCAGGAGGGCTTCGCAGCCGAAGCCCTGCCGCTCATAGCCATCGCTCCCGCGGCCGACAGCGCCGCGCTGGCTCGGGCGCGGCAGGCGCTGGGCGGCTATGCGGCCTGCATGTTCGTCAGCGGCAATGCGGTGGAATATTTTTTCAAAACCCCCCTGGCTAGCGCTGAAGGCCTGCCGCCGTCCCTGCGCCTGATGGCGCCCGGGCCGGGCACCGTGGCGGCGCTGCTGGCGGCGGGCGTGCCCGCCGCGCAGGTCGATGCGCCGGCCGACACCGCCGGGCAGTTTGACTCTGAAGCCCTGTGGGCCGTGGTCGGTGAGCGTGACTGGCGCGGCCGGCGTGTGCTGGTGGTGCGCGGCGAAAGCCCGGATGCCGCGGGCGGCGGGGTGTCGTCGGGACGCGACTGGATCGCCCGCCAGTGGGAAGCCGCCGGCGCACAGGTGGATTTTGTCGGCGTTTACCAGCGCCGCGCACCCCAATTCAGTGAGCAGCAAGTGGCGCGCGCGCGCGCCGCCAGCGCGGACGGCTCGGTCTGGTTGTTCAGCAGCTCGGAGGCGCTGGCCAACCTCACGCGCCTGCCGGCGCTGGCCGGCGTCGACTGGCGCAAGGCCCGCGCGGTGGCCACGCACCCGCGGATTGAGGAGGCCGTGCGGGCTGCCGGCTGGGGTGTTGTTGTGGCGTCACGTCCCGCCCTGAAGGACATCAGGGACACATTGGCCTCGATAGAATCCCTTTATCCATGAGCGATCCCCACACAGCCCAGCCCAGCCCCTCCACGCCCGACAACCAGCCTGTGCTGGAGCGCGCGCTGGTCGTGGCCGAACCGCCGATCGCGGCCCCCGACGTCTGGCTGGTGCCCCGCAAGTGGGCGCTGGGGGTGGGCGTGCTGGCGGCCGGCGGCCTGCTGGCCAGCGGCCTGCTGTGGCAAAAGCTCGGCAATATCCAGGAAGAACTGGCGCGCCGCAGCATGGATTCGGGCACGCAGTCCATCGAAGCGCGCGCCCTGGCGCGCCAGGCCCAGGAAGCCGCCCGCGAGCTCTCGGCGCGGCTGGCCATCCAGGAAACCCGCATCAGCGAGGTCAGCCTGCAGCGCACCCAGCTTGAAGAATTGATGCAGAGCCTGTCGCGCTCGCGCGATGAAAACCTGGTGGTGGACGTCGAGTCCGCGCTGCGCCTGGCGCAGCAGCAGGCCCAGCTCACGGGCAGCGCCGAGCCGCTGCTGGCCGCGCTGAAGTCTGCCGACCAGCGCCTGGCGCGCGCCGCCCAGCCGCGCCTGAACCCTTTGCAGCGCGCCATCGCGCGTGACATGGACCGCATCAAGGCCGCGACGCTGACCGACGTGCCGGTGCTGATGCTCAAGCTCGACGAACTGGCCCGCATGGCCGACGAGCTGCCGGTGGCCAATGCCATGGTGGCCAACAATTCCCTGCGTGCGGCGCCGGCCCTGAGCGCGCCGGCACACGCCCCCGCCGTGCGCCCTGGTGCCAGCGCCCCGGCGGCCGACAAGCCTTCGATGGGCCTGTTCGACAAACTTTCGTTCGACGCCTGGTCGCAGCGCACGCTGGACAACCTGCGCGAAGAGGGGCGCAAACTGCTGCGCGTGAGCCGCATCGAGCAGCCCGAGGCGGCGCTGCTGTCGCCCGAGCAATCCTTCTTCCTGCGTGAAAACCTCAAGCTGCGCCTGCTCAATGCGCGCCTGGCGTTGCTGTCGCGCCAGACCGATTCTGTGCGCGCCGACCTTGCCAGCGCCGGCGCCTGGCTGGGCAAGTATTTCGACCCCAGCTCGCGCAAGACACAGGCCGCGGCCCAGTTGCTGGCCCAGGTGCAGGGCCAGCTGAAGACCAGTGAGCTGCCGCGCCTTGACGAAACCATGGCCGCGCTGGCCACGGCGGCCGCGGGCCGCTGATTTCCCTAAAGGCAGGACACACGCATGCGCGCCGCTCTCTGGCTACTGGCCCTTTTTGGCGTGGCGGTTGCCGTGGCGCTGTTCGCGGGCAACAACCAGGCAGTGGTGACCATCTTCTGGCCGCCGCACCGGGTCGACATTTCCTTCAACCTGATGGTGCTGTTGCTGGCCGGCCTGTTCTTCGTGCTGTACCTGGCGCTGCGCGCGGTGTCGGCGGTGTTCTCGCTGCCGGCCGAAGCGCGGCGCTGGCGCGCCCAGCAAAAAGAGCGCGCGATGTACGGCGCCTTGATGGATTCGCTGGCCCACCTGCTGGCCGGGCGCTACATACGCTCGACCAAATCGGCGCAAAACGCGCTGGCGCAGGAAAAAAGCCTGCGCCCGCTGGCTGACCACTACGGCCACGTGACAGGCCACAGCGCCAGCCGCGGCAGCCAGTTGCGCGCGCTGGCCCACCTGCTGGTGGCCGAGGCCGCGCAGTCCCTGCAGAACAAGGGCCTGCGCGACCAGCACCTGCACCAGGCGCTGCAAAGTTCGGCCCCGCGCCACGCGCAAGAAGTGCGCGAGGGCGTACAGTTCCGCGCGGCGCGCTGGGCGCTGGACGACCGCGATGCCGGCGCCGCGCTCGACTGGCTGGCCCAGTTGCCGCAGGGCGCATCACGCCGCACGCTGGCCCTGCGCATGAAGCTGCGCGCCTCGCGGCATGCGCGGCGGACTTCGCAGGCGCTGGAAACCGCGCGCCTGCTGGCCAAGCACCGCGCGTTTTCGCAGGCGGCGGCGCAAAGCATCGTCCGCGGCCTGGCGCTGGAACTGCTCAACGACGCGCACGACCCGGCGCAGCTGCAGCAGGCCTGGTTCTCACTCGACGAGGCAGAGCGCGCCATGCCCGAGCTGGTGGTGCACGCCGCGTCGCGCCTGATGGCACTGCACGGCGAGCCGGAACTGGCGCGCGCCTGGCTGCTTCAGGTCTGGGACGCGATGATGCAGCCGCGCTCGGACATCGGCGACAACCTGCGCATCAAGCTGATCAGCGTGTTGGAGGCCGGCCTGGATTCGCTGGACGCGGCCTGGCTGGCGCGCATCGAGGCGGCGCAGCTGAGCCGCCCGCGCGACGCCAACCTGCAGTACCTGGCGGGCATGGCCTGCCTGAGCCGCCAGCTCTGGGGCAAGGCCCGGCAACTGCTGTCGCAGGCCGCCCCGGCCCTGCAGGACGTCACGCTGCACCGCAATGCCTGGCGCGCGCTGGCCTTGCTGGCCGAGCAGCGCGAAGACGAAGCCGCCGCCGCCCAGGCTTACAAGCGCGCCGCGCAGATCTGAAAACAGTTTCCGGCGCGCGCGCTTGCGGCAGGTTTAAGGCTTGACCACCTGGGCCGCCTTGGCCCGCTGCGTGTAACCCTGGTAAGCCGGCAAGGCGACGGCGGCGATGATGCCGACCACCATGATGACGGGGAAGGCCAGGCCGCCGATCTTGACCATCGTGGTGTTGGGCGGCGGGGGCGCGCCGAAGCGGTTGCCGCCCTTGGTGCCCGGGTTCAAAAGCCAGATCAGTCCCACAAAGGGAATCAGGGCCAGGATCGCCGTCCAGCCGGTCCATCCCATGTCGTGGCTGCGCTGTATCGTCATCAGCACGATGAAGATGAAATAGGGGATGACCGCCAGCACGCCGAGCACGACGGCTGCCTTGGGGAAGCCGAGGGCGCCGGCGATAAAGCCCAGCACGGCGGCGGCCGCCACCATGAGAATGTAGCTGCCCAGGTTGTAGGCCAGGTAGCGCAGCCGGCCGACCCGCCCCTTGGCGGAAAACAGCTTGACGGGCTGCACGCCCGCTTCATCGTCATAAACGTCGGCCACCACGGCCTTGGGCGCTGCATACGGGTTCACTGCTTCAGACATCTCATCCCTCCTGTTGTTGAGAACCGAAGGATAACCGTTGCCGGGGCCTCCGTGGAAGCCCTATAGCAGCCCGGCGCGCTTGACCGCGTGGTAGCGGTTGACCAGCGAAACGGCCAGTTGCGCCGGCTCCACATCCATGGAGAGCGGGTCCTGGCCGACCACGCGCGCGAAGGCATCGCGCCGCGACTGCGCGAACAGGTGGGCGGCCGCCACGTCCACCGCGTCCGCGGGGGTGGACAGGGCCTGGCCGGCGATGCGGCCCAGCACGCGCTCGCGCAGGCTGGCCACCAGCACCAGGTGCTGGCGGCGCAGCAGCTTGATCGCGGGGCGCAGTTCAGCCGCGTCCTCGTCGCGGAAGTTGGTGAGCACTATGACCAGCGCGCGCCGGCGCTGTACGCGCAGCAGTTCCTGCGCGGCCAGCAGGTAGTCCGAATGCATGGCACCGGGCTGGATGTCGTGCAGGCGGTTCATGAGGGCGTTGAGGGTGGCCGCGCCCTTGCGCGGCGCGAAGTCGCGGCGCTGCCCGGGCACGCCGCCGAAGGTCATCGCGCCGACCTCGTCGCCTTCCTTGAGGGCGACGTAGCTCAGCAGCATCAGTGCGTTGAGGGCCTCGTCGAAATGGCTGCTGCCCTGGCCGTCCTGCTCGGGCCCGCCTTCATCGGCGCGCATGCGGCGGCCGCAGTCGAGCAGGAAAAACACGCACTGGTCGCGGTCGTCCTGGAATTCGCGCACGATGGGCCGCTGGTGGCGCAGCGTGGCTTTCCAGTCGATGTGGCGCAGCGAATCGCCGGTCTTGTAGTCGGCCAGCTGGCGGAAATCGGTGCCCAGCCCGCGCTGCACATAGGTCTTGATGCCGATCTGGGCCAGACGCCGGTCGCCGGAAAGCCAGGCGTAGCGCGCCAACGCGGCGAAGTTGGGGTACACACGCAGCTTGCCGGGCTGGCCCAGCGGCTGCTGCACCTCAAAGCAGCCGCCGCGGCTGCGCCAGCGCAGCTGGGTGATGCCGAACAGGGCCACGCCGCGCTCGCGCGCGGTCACCGTGTAGCGCAGTTCGGCGCGCGAGGCCGGCGGGATGCGCAGGGACTGCGGCAGGCCCTCGAAGGCAAAGCGCGGGTCGACCTCGTCGAAGACGGTGACGGCCCAGGCCCGCGGGCCTTCGTTGACCAGCACCAACGTGAGCACGGTCGGCACGCCCAGCGAAAAGGCGCCGGGCAAGGTGCGCTCTATGCGCAGCGGCGCCTGCCGCCACAGGCGCAGGCTGCGCCAGAGGTCGAACAGCGCCCAGGCCAGCGCCGGCAGCAGCACGGCGCCGGCCAGCATGGCCACCGTGCCCACCGGCAGGCCGGCGAGCAGGGCCAGGGAAGCGGCCACGGCTGCGCCGGCCAGCGCCTGGACCATGCCTGCCGTGGGAATCACCAGCCAGCGCATGCGTGCCGGCCTTTAGAGGCGGGGCGCCTGCACGCTGCCCTGGGCGCTGCGCAGCAGGTCGTCCACGCTGAGGCCTTCGAGCTGCGCGTCGGGCGAAATCATCACGCGGTGGCGCAGCGCCGGCAGGGTCTGGCGCGCCACGTCGTCGGGCGTGATGAAGTCGCGCCCGGCCAGCCGCGCGCCGGCGCGCGCGGCGCGCACCAGCGCCATGGTGCCGCGCGGCCCCGCGCCGGACGAGAGGCCGGGCCAGTCGCGCGTGGCGCGGGCGATGCGCACCGCGTAGTCGATCACCTGTTCATGCGCCTGCACCAGGCTGGCCAGGCGCTGCAGCTCCAGCACCTGCGTGTCGTCCAGGCAGGGCCTGACGGCGTCCAGCGGCAGCTGGTTGCCGGCGCGCTGGCCGGTGGTGAGCTGCACCACGGCTTTTTCTTCGGCATGGCTGGGGAAGGCAATGTTGATCTTGAGCAGGAAACGGTCGAGCTGCGCCTCGGGCAGGGGGTAGGTGCCCTCGGTGTCTATCGGGTTTTGCGTGGCCATCACCATGAAGGGGCGCGGCAGCGGCATGGCCCGGCCTTCCAGCGTGACCTGGTATTCCTGCATCACTTCGAGCAGCGCGCTCTGCGTCTTGGCCGGCGCGCGGTTGATTTCATCGGCCAGCAGCAGGTGGGTGAAGACCGGCCCCTGGTGCACGCGCAGCGTGCCTATGCCGGATTCGCCGCGGGTCGACGGGTCCAGCACCGAATGGCCGGTGATGTCCGAGGGCATCAGGTCGGGCGTGAACTGCACGCGCGCATAACGCAGGCTCATGGCCTGCGCGAGTGCGCGCGCCAGCAGCGTCTTGCCGAGCCCGGGCACGCCCTCGATCAGCACGTGGCCGGACGCGACCAGCGCCACCAGGGTCTGGTCGACGGCTTCCTTCTGGCCGACCACGGCCTTGCCGACTTCGTGGCGCAGGGTCTGCAGCCATTCGGCCGCGCGTATCAGTTCTTCGTTGGGAATTGATGACATGGTGGTTTCTCGGGTTCAGGGTGAAGAGGCGGATGAAGGAGCGGATGAAGGAGCCGGTGATGCGGCGGGTTCGCGCGCATCGAGCCGCCGGCGGGCGGTTTCTATCAGTTCGAGGTCGGCGGCCAGCGCGCCGCGGTTGCGCGCCCTGTCGGCCTGCGCGCGTTCCAGCACCTGCGCGTCCAGGCCGGTGGCGCGCGCGATCTCCTGGGTGCGGCGCGCCGGGGCCAGCTGTGAGAAGCGCGGCAGCTGCCGCGCGGCCGACGCGTGCAGCGCGCGAAGCTGGGCCGCATGCAGGGCTTTGGGCCCGTGCATGTGCAGGAAGCGCGCGGTGCCGCGCACCTGCTCGGCCATGGAGCGCCGGTGGGCGGGGGCCGAAGGCGCCAGCGGGCCGAAGCGCACGCCGGCGCGCCACAGGGCCAGCGCCAGGGCCAGCAGGCCCAGCAGCAACGCCGCCCAGGCCTGGTGCCAGAGCCAGGGCGCGAAGGGCTCCCTGGCTTCTTCGGCGACAAACCAGAACTCGGCACCGGGGCGCGCCTGCAGCGCCGCGGCCGCCAGCAGGGCGTTGTCGGCGCGCAGCAGGTTGCTGTTGTTCAGCAGGCCCCAGCCGCCGAGTACGGTGACCGTGCCTTGGCCGACCTGCACGCGCACGGCCTCGGTGCCGGCCATGCCCTGCAGCGCCCACAGCGGTGCGGCCTGCCGGTTCACCGGCAGGTACTGGGAGCTGAAGTACGCGCCGCAGGCGCGAAACACCCGGCTGTCGCCGTAACTGGACGTGACGTCGGCGGGTTCCTCGAGCGCGCGGCAATCCGTGTCCTTGGCGGGCTTGCCCAAGGGGCGCGGCGGCATCGCGGGCGGCTCAAACTTGAGGGGGCGTTGCTCCGTAACGGGCAGCCAGCCCTTCAGCGATTCGTGGCCGGCCAGGAAGCCGGGGATCACCAGGTGTCCACCTTGCGCCACCCATGTGCGCAGGCGCTGCCTGCGCTCGGGAAACAGGTCCCAGTTGCGCGACACCAGCACCAGCCGCGCCTGCGGCGGCGGCATGGCGTCCAGGCTGGTGCGCCGCACGACTTTCGCTCCCAGGGCGCCCAGCAGTTTTTCGGTGGCGTACAGCGGGTTGGTGAGGGCCTCGCCCTTGGCCGGCGTGGGGACGTCGACGTCGACCCATTCGGTGGCCGACATCAGCCAGACGCCGCCGGCCAGCAGCAGCACGCCGAGCAGGATGAGGATCAGCCGGTCCCTCATGGCGCCGCCTTCGCCGGCCCGGCCGGTGCGCCCAGCCGCGCGTCAAATTCGTCGCACAGCGCCAGCACGCCGGCGGTGGGCGGTAGGCGGCCGCCGTAGGCCGCCAGCTGCCAGGCAGCCACCAGCCGCGAAAAGAATTCCAGCGACATGGGTGCCAGCCGCCCCTGGCTGAGCGCCACGCATTCGCCCTCGGTGCTGGCATGGCGTATGGGCACCTCGTGCAGATGCACCAGGCGCGACAGCGCGCCGCGGTACAGCAGCGACAGCGCGGGCCGCCGCTGGCCGCGCTGCCACAGCGAGGCGACTTCGGAGCCCACGTCGTCGGGCAGGCTTTCGGGGCGTATGTCCAGGCTGCCGATGTGGCTGGGCAGGGGCGCCATGCGGTGGCGTCCGCCGCCGGCCCGCACCTTCACCCAGCGCCGTATGCCCACCACGAGCCAGGCTAGAGCCAGCGCGCCCAGCGCCCACACCAGCAGGCGCGCGCCTTCGGATACCGTGGTCACAAAATCCTTGAGCCAGCCGAAGCTGTCGCGCTCCTTCTTTTTGTCTTCGGGCTTTTTCTCGCGGTCCTTGAAGCTCAGGGTTTTTTCTTTCTTGCTGCCGGGCAGGTTGGGATCGGCGCGAACCCGGTCGGCGGCCGACTGCACCTGCTGGCGCGAGGGCGCTTCGCCCGGCGCCGCTGCGGCCGGGTTGCCCCGCGAGGGCATGCCCATGGCACAGCCCGCCAGCACGGCGCAGACTGCGGCCCGCCGCCAGGGAAAGCGTTTCGCGGCGGCGGGACGCGCGGCCGTCATGGGCTGCCCCCGGCCGGTGCGGGCGTGAAGGCGCGGCGAAATTCCTGCTCGATATCCCAGGCTTCGAGTTCGACGCGGCGATTCAGGTACATCGCGAAACCGGCCGCCACGAAGAAGGGCTCGACCAGCCCGACGGCGAAGGCGTAGACCAGGGCGAGGCTGAGGCTTTGCAGTGTGGACTCGGAAGCGATCAGCCAGCGCCAGAGTTCCGAGAGAGTGCCCTCGGGCGCGAACCAGAACAGGATGGAGAGAAGGGCGAATTCCAGCGCGATCTCGACGTTGGAAAAAATCAGCTGCATGCCGGCGCCCGCGCCGCGCCGCCCGCGCAGCAACTGGTCGCGCCGCTTGCGCCGGGCGCCGCCGCGCTGGCCTTCGAGCTGGTCCACGGCCTGCGTGTAGGAGCGCCAGGGCGACAGCCGGCGCCACAGCAGCGTGCGCAGCAACTGCCCGCCCCACACCTGGGCACGGTGCTCCCAGAGGTCTTTCCAGTGCGTGGACTGACCGAACACCGCGCGCGACAGGATGAACAGCAGGCTGCGGTCAAACCAGGGCTTGAGGCAGAAAATCAGCAGGCCGGGCAGCCAGTAGGCGAACTCGATGGTGCACAGCACCAGCGCGATGACCACCACATACATGGGCAGGAAGGTGCGCCAGATGGAGCCGGCGTGGCGGCGCACCAGCGCGACGCCGAGGTCGGCGGCCTCGGCCATGGGCCGGGGCCGCAGCGCGACGGCCAGCGCATCAACCTGCATGGCGCTGCCTTTCGCGCGCGGGTGCGGCGCCTGCACGCGGCCGTCCCTGCCAGCCCAGGTAGGCGAACACCAGGGCCCAGCAGGCCGCGCCGGCGCCGTATTTCACGGCGGGGGTGACCCAGCGCGCCGAGGACCAGAAGGCTTCGACGGCGGCGGCGATCAGCAGCAGGCCGATGACGCCGTAGACCACGACGATGGCGTGGCGGGCGGCCAGCCGCAGCGCCTCGAGCCGTGTATGGCGGCCCGGCGCGATCAGCGCGTAGCCCAGGCGCAATCCCGCCGCGCCGGCGAGCACGATGGCGGTCAGCTCGAAGGCGCCGTGGGTGACGACGAAGGAGCAGAAGTTCTGCCCGTGGCCGGAGGCGATCAGGTAGCCGCCGACGGCGCCTATCTGCACGCCGTTGAACAGCAGCACGGCGGCGCTGCCGACGCCGCCGAAGATGCCGGCCGCGAAGCAGCGAAAGCCGATGCCGATGTTGTGCATGACGTAAAAGCCGAACATCTGCCAGTCGCCGCTGGCGTCGCGGTTGCGCCCGAAGGACTTGGCGCTGTCGCTGTACATGCTGTCGAAGTTCTGCACCTGGGCCGCGTCCAGCAGGTGCAGGATGAAGCCCGGGTCGCGGTAGGTGGCCAGGCCCGCCGCCAGCAGCGGCACCACGAACAGCAGGGCCGACACCAGCAGGTAGGCCCGGTGCGCGCGCACCGCCTGCGGGAAGTCGACCAGCACCAGCCACCCGAGGCGCGCCAGGCCGTAGTCGTGGCGCCGGTAGATCAGCCGGTGGGCGCTTTGCGTCAGGGTCTCCAGCCGTTGCGTCAGGTGCACGGGGTAGGCGCGGGCCTGCGCCAGCGCCAGGTGTTCGCAGACGCGGCGGTAAAGCGTGGCCAGCCGCGCGCCGTCGAACTTGCGCTCGGTTTCGGCGACGCCGATGACGGTTTCGAGTTCAGTCCAGAGCGGCGCATAGGCCGCTTCAAATTGCAGGGGTGTCATCGCCTCGCATCCCCTTCGCGACGGCCCATCAGCCATTGCGCCACGCCCAGCAGGCGTTGCGTGGCGCTGCTGCCCGGCACGCCTGTGCCCAGCACTGGCTCGGCCAGGGCGGCAAGCTCGCCGAGGCGCTCGGGCGTCAGCCGCGTGGCGCGGCCGGCCCAGGCCAGCACCGAGGCCTGCTCGGCGGCGGACAGCGGCCGCGCGGGCGCCTGCGGCGGCGACAGGGGCACCTCGCCGTGCAGCTTGACGGCATCGGTGAAAACAACCAGCGTGCCGGCGGCCAGGTCGCCCAGGCGTTTGCTGTCATTGCGCCAGAGCATGGACACCAGGCCGGCGCCGAACAGCGCGGGCATGAAATCGGCGGCGCGCAGCAGGTTGCGGGTCAGCGAGGCGGCGGGCGTCACCGGCAGGCCCGAATCCATCACCACGCGCAGTCCCATGGCCCGCTTGCCGGGGGTGGCCGCCGCGCGGGTCAGCTCGAACACCACGGGATAAAACCATTCGAGTCCGAAATACGCGAGCAGCAGTACGGCCACCCCGGCCTTGCCCATCACGCCGACCGCGATGGCCACGGCGATGAACAGGCAGCCGCGTATGGCCAGGTCTATCAGGTAGGCCAGCCCACGCGCGACGATGCCGGCGGGCCGCAGGGACAGGGTGATGCCCTCCGGCGTTTCGGCCGTGTAAAGCGTGTCAAGGCGCGCGGTGGCCACAGGCTGGGGTCTCAGGCCTTGATGACGATGGTGTCGGCGATCTCGTCGTGCAGGCAGCGGCGGGACTTGCGAAAGATCATCAGGCAGTCGATCAGCGAATAAATCCAGACCACGACCATGATGAGGGTGGCGACGAAGCCCACGCCATAGCGCAGGGCCAGGCGCGTGGGGGAAACGGCTTCGCCCGAAGGCCTGGTAATGCGTATCTTGAGCAGGACCTTGCCAATCGTCTGGCCGCGCGTCGCGAGCAGGTAGCCGTTGAGCAACAGGAAGACCAGGGTGCCGACGGCCATGCTCAGCGGGTCGACGCCGGACCACGCGTTTTCCCCCGGCGTGGCCCAGGGGTTGTAAGGGGTCAGTATCGACACCAGCCAGAGCACCAGGCTCTGGAAAACCGTGTCGAGGATCACGGCGCCCAGCCGTTCGACGCGGCCGGCCAGTTGCGGGCCCTGGTCCGCGTCGGCCACGTCTTCCACCACGGCCTGCGGCGGCGCGTAGCGCGCATCACGCGTTGGGTTGTCCATCCTCTTCCCCCCTTGTCAGTTTTGTTGGCCTGATTCTAGGGCCAGTTTTCAAGGCATAAAAAAGCCCGCATTTGCGGGCTTTTTCAGGGGGTGGCCGTTGATGCGGCCTGGGTCGGGGCGTTTACTGGCCCGCCGACTTTTCGAAGGGCAGGGACATCGCGCCCAGGTCGCGTTTGGTCTCGACCAGCACCAGCGGGCCTTCGTCGGCCACAACCAGCGGCGGGCGCTCGCGCGGCACGTGCACAGCCTTGGTTTCGGCGGCGATGGCGGCCTTGACCTCGGCGATCTTGGCCGCGTCGGAGTTCACCCACTGCAGGCCCGAGGACTGGGCCACCTGGGCCAGCTCATCGAGAGGCAGCGCGTAAGACTGGACCTTGGGCAAGGTGATGCCCGCAGGTGCTGGTGCCGGTGCTGCGGCCTGGACCGGTGCGGCCACGACAGGTGCTGGCGCGGGTGCCGGTGCGGCAACGGCCACGGGTGCCGTATAGGCGGGGACCGGTGCTGCTGCGGGCACAAAAGGCGCTGCGGGCGTCACGGCGGCCGCGGGTGCCGCATAGTCGGCCACTGCCGGAGCGCGTTCTTCGGGAGCTTGCGGCTGCTGGCGCGGCTCGGCAAAACCGGCCGGGGCCGCGTCCGCGCCGCCTTCGGCGGGCTGCTGCTCGGTGCGCTCGCCGTTTTCACCGCGTTCGCGGCGATCACGGTCGCGGCCGTAGCGGTCGCGGCTGCGGCGCTCGCGCGGCTGGCGCTGTTCGTCGCCCTGGCCGTTGGCCGTGGGAGCGATCACATTGCCGGCTTCGTCGAGCAGAGGTGCTGCCGCGGGAGCGTCGGGGTTGAAGCCCACTGCGCCTTCGGCGGGGGCGTTCTGGCCTTCGGCGCCTTCAGGACGGTCTGCGCCGCGGCGCTCGCCACGGCGGCCGTTGCGGTCACCGCGTTCACGGCGGCCTTCACCGCGTTCTCCGCGTTCTCCGCGGTCGGCACGCGGCTCGCGGTTGCCCTGGCGTTCGCCGTCCTGGGGTGCGCGTTCCTGGCGTGCTTCGCCGGCGTCACCGCCCATGGCGGCTGCCATGGCGGCCTGGTTGGCCAGTGCGAGGTCCTGCTCTACGGCATCGCGCTGGATGCGTTCACCGCGCTCGCCACGTTCGCCGCTGCGCTCGCCGCGTTCACGGCGGTTGCGGCCGCCTTCGCGGCCTTCACGGTTGGGGGTGTCACCGCGTGGCTGGTCGGCTGCGCCTTCGGCGCGGGCTTCACCGGCCGGGCGTTCCTGGCGGCCTTCGGCATTGCGCTCACGGCGCTCGCCGCCGCGGCCTTCGCCACGTTCACCACGGCCTTCAGGACGTGCTTCGCGGCCTTCGCTACGGCCTTCGGCGCCGCGGCCCTCGCCGCGTCCTTCGCTGCGGCCGCGGCCACCGCGCCGGCCGTCACGGCCACCGCGTTCGCCGCCACGGTCCGAACGCTCGCCGCGCTCGCCGCCGCGGCCTTCAGCGCCACGGCCTTCGCGCCGGCCTTCGCCGCGCTCGTCTTTTTTCACTTCCTTGGCCGCAGGCGCCGGGGCCGGCGCTTCGGCGCCGCCGAACAGGCCCTTGATCCAGCCGAAGAAGCCTTTTTCAGCAGCGGGTGCCGCAGCAGCCACGGGTGCGGGGCGGGCGGCAGCCTTGGGCGCCGCATGCGGCACGGCTTCGGGCTTGGGCGGGGCCACGGGGGCAGGCGCGTCGGGCAGCACGCCCTTGATGATGGGCTCCTGCTTGTTGTGCTTTTCCTGGCTGCGGCGCGTGACGGTGGTCGGGTCCTCGATTTCGTCGGCCATCTTGTAGCTGGCGGCGATGTTGTCCAGGCGCGGGTCGTCGTGTTTCAGGCGTTCCAGGCGGTAATTGGGGGTTTCCAGCGTCTTGTTGGGCACCAGCAGCACGTTGATGCGCTGCTTGACCTCGATCTTGGCGATCTCGGAGCGCTTTTCGTTGAGCAGGAAGGAGGCCACGTCGACCGGGACCTGGCACAGCACCGAGGCCGTGCTGTCCTTGAGGGACTCTTCCTGGATGATGCGCAGGATCTGCAGCGCCGAGCTCTCGGTGTCGCGGATGTGGCCGGAGCCGCCGCAACGCGGGCAGGGGATCGATGCGCCTTCGGACAGGGCCGGGCGCAGGCGCTGGCGGCTCATTTCCATGAGGCCGAACTTGCTGATGGTGCCGAACTGCACGCGAGCGCGGTCCTGGCGCAGCGCGTCGCGCAGGCGGTTTTCGACGTCGCGGCGGTTGCGCGACTCTTCCATGTCGATAAAGTCGATGACGATCAGGCCGCCAAGGTCGCGCAAACGCATCTGGCGCGCGACTTCATCGGCGGCTTCCAGGTTGGTGCGGGTGGCGGTTTCCTCGATGTCGCCGCCCTTGATGGCGCGGGCCGAGTTGACGTCGACCGAGACCAGGGCCTCGGTGTGGTCGATCACGATGGCGCCGCCGGAAGGCAGCTGCACGGTGCGGGCATAGGCCGACTCGATCTGGTGCTCGATCTGGAAGCGGCTGAACAGCGGCGCGTCGTCGCGGTAGCGCTTGACGCGGTGCTCGTGCTCGGGCATCACGTGGGCCATGAACTGCTTGGCCTGCTCGTAGACGTCGTCGGTGTCGAACAGGATGTCGCCGATGTCGCTGTTGAAGTAGTCGCGGATGGCGCGGATCACGAGGCTGGATTCCTGGTAGATCAGGAAAGCGCCCTTGCCGCCCTTGCCGGCGCCGTCGATGGCGGTCCAGAGCTTGAGCAGGTAGTTCAGGTCCCACTGCAGTTCAGGCGCGCTGCGGCCGATGCCGGCGGTGCGGGCGATGATGCTCATGCCGTTGGGGTACTCGAGCTGGTCCATCGCTTCTTTGAGCTCGGCCCGGTCGTCGCCCTCGATGCGCCGGCTCACGCCGCCGCCGCGCGGGTTGTTGGGCATCAGGACCACGTAGCGGCCGGCCAGGGAAACGAAGGTGGTGAGGGCCGCGCCCTTGTTGCCGCGTTCTTCCTTTTCGACCTGGACCAGCAGTTCCTGGCCTTCCTTGATGACGTCGTTGATGCGTGCCTGGCTGACCGGCACGCCCTGGGCGAAGTACTGCTTGGAGATTTCCTTGAACGGCAGGAAACCGTGGCGGTCTTCGCCGTAGTCGACGAAGCAGGCTTCCAGCGAGGGCTCGACGCGCGTGACGACGGCCTTGTAGATGTTGCCCTTGCGCTGTTCGCGCCCTTCGATTTCAATTTCGTAGTCGAGGAGTTTTTGTCCGTCGACGATCGCCAGGCGGCGTTCTTCAGCCTGAGTGGCGTTTACCAGCATCCGTTTCATGGGTAGCCTTCCTTATCGTTCTTCGTTTTGATGTCATGTCTGAAACATCAATCACATGCCCAAAATGGGCCAACGACGCCGGAGGGACGCAGTGCGAACGTGGAGGAATTGCCGGAGAGCTTTTGACAGCGCGCGGCCGACCGAAATGAATCGGTCAGCGACGTGGTCTGGGCGTAGGCGCGTGGATGGAGCGAGCAGGGGTCAAACGGGTGGGGGCCGCGCAAAACGCGGCTGCTTGCGCCCACTGGACAAGGGCCGGCGGCTGATTCATGCCGAATGCGGGGCTCACGAATGTCGTGAGGCGCCGCAGGCATATATAAATCAGACTGACCAGTGTTGTCATCAGAGGGCTACCCGTTAAAGGACTTGTTCTCGGCTGGATCCGCGTGCAGCCTGTTGTTCGTGACTTGGGCTGCACACATGGTATTCCGTAGTTGTGTTCGCAAAACGTCGACTCGTCTACCGTGCAAAGACGCTCGCCGCGAGGTGCCTGGCACTCGTCGCTTGCGGGCAATTGCCGGCGTGGGCATCGACCTTCCAGCGAGGCTGCTTGTTCGCCTTTTCAGGGCCGGGGACTTGCGTGGACTAAACTCCAGGCAAATCAACCACTTACAGCGCATCGCTAGTGAAACACATTATAGGGTCAGCAAAGGGCTTGGCAAGGAAACCCGGGAAAACACCGGTATGGGCGTCCGCGGCCGTGTCTGCACCTGCCACCCCGGCGGCGCCCATTCCCCAGGCAGCAGCCCCCGCGGCGCCCCAGGCCACGCTGGTGACCGTCGACGAGGACTACGCCGGCCAGCGCCTGGACAATTTCCTGATCCGCCAGCTCAAGGGCGTGCCCAAAACCCATGTCTACCGCATCATCCGCAGCGGCGAGGTGCGGGTGAACAAGGGCAGGGCGCAGGCCGACACGCGCGTGGAGGCCGGCGACGTGGTGCGCCTGCCGCCGGTGCGCACTTCTGAGCGGGCCGGGCAGAAAGCCGAGGCCATGGCGCAGGAAATCGCCCGCCACGGCGCCAGTTCCACCACGGGCGGCTATGCGCCGTCCCGCGAATTCCCCATCCTGTTTGAAGACGACTTCGTGCTGGCCATCGATAAACCGGCCGGCGTAGCGGTGCACGGCGGCAGCGGCGTGAGTTTCGGCGTGATCGAACAGCTGCGCATGGCGCGGCCGGAGGCCGACTTCCTGGAGCTGGTGCACCGGCTGGACCGCGAAACCAGCGGTATTTTGCTGATCGCCAAGCGACGCATGGCCCTCAAGCTGCTGCAGGAACAGTTCCGCGAGCGCGAAACCGACAAGGTTTACCTGGCACTGGCCGGCGGCGCCTGGCCCGCCAACCACCGTGTGATCGACAAGGCGCTGCACAAGTATTTACTGCCTGATGGCGAGCGGCGCGTGAAAGTGGTCGACAACGACCACCCCGACGGCATGCGCTCGGTGACGCTGGTGAAGGTCAAGACGGCGGTTCCGGCCAGCCCGCTGGCCCCCGCCACACCCTTCACCCTGCTGGAAGTGACCATCAAGACCGGCCGCACGCACCAGATCCGCGTGCACCTGGCCAATGAAGGCCACCCGATCGCCGGCGACGACAAATACGGCGATTTCGAGCTGAACCGGGCGCTGCAGAAAGCCGCGGCCGGCGCCGTGCCGCTCAAACGCATGTTCCTGCATGCCTGGAGCCTGAAGTTCAACCATCCCAAGCTGCGCAAGGTGGTGCACCTGCAGGCGCCCCTGCCGCCTGAGCTGCAGCAGTTTTTGCCGGCGTCGGTTTCCTCATGATTCACGACGCTCCTGAAGCGCTTGATTCAAAGAGTGCGGCCGGGCTTACCAAGGGGAAGTTCAGCGGCTTGGCCGGGACGGTGCTGATGTTCGTCCTTGCCGGTCCCGCTCTGTACGGTGTGGCCTATTACCTGGTGGCGGGTGGCTTGGGGCGCAACGAATTCCGCTGGAGTGAGGCGCCCTCGCTGATGTTCTGGCCACTTCTGATGGAGTTCCTGTTCTGGCTGTCGTTCGGGAATCTTGAATCCCTGTTCCAGGTTCCGCTCCCTACCGTGTTGGCCGCCGTGGCTTTCTGGCTGCTGAACAAGAAGCTGATGCCTTCCTTGAACGCCATGTCCGCCTTCCGTTTTGTTTTGTCCAGATCGGCGGCCTGCCTGGTGGTGTGCGTGTGCGCTTTTGTGGTCCTGAATCCGTCGACAGTGACGCAAGGGTGGGACGCGCTGTATTTTTACAATCCCCGTACCCTGTCCCCGTACGAAGACTCGGAATGGGGATTTCTTGACAGCTATGGGCCGCTTTTCCACCTGACCTTGCTCGGCTTGGCAGGCACCCTGCTCGGTGCAACTTACGGGCTCTCGTCGTGGTGCTTCCGTAAACGTCAGGTCAACTGAGGCAGGCATCCCAATGTTTGTCCATGCGCGCGCATAGGCCGGCCTTCCCTAAGACAATATCCCCATGCAAACCCGAAATTTCGACCTGATCGCCTTTGACTGGGACGGCACGCTGTTTGATTCGACCAGCATCATCGTGCGCTGCATCCAGGCCGCGGTGCGCGATGTGGGTGGCACGGTGCCGACCGACAAGGAAGCCGGTTACGTCATAGGCCTGGGCCTGATGCAGGCCCTGGCCCATGCCGCGCCCGACGTGCCGCCAGAAAAATACCCGCAGCTCGGCGAACGCTATCGCCACCATTATGCCGCGCACTACGACGACCTGAGCCTGTTTGGCGGCGTGCTGCCACTGCTCGACGCACTGAAGGCGCGCGGCCACCTGCTCGCGGTGGCCACCGGCAAGTCGCGCCGCGGCCTCGACGAGGTGCTGCGCACGGTGGAGCTCAAGGGCATGTTCGACGGTTCGCGCACCGCCGACGAGACGGCCGGGAAACCCGATCCGCTGATGCTGCACGAACTGATGGCGGAGTTCGGCGTCGCGCCCGAGCGCGTGCTGATGGTGGGCGACACCACCCACGACCTGCAGATGGCGCTCAATGCCGGCTGCCCCAGCGTGGGCGTGAGCTACGGCGCGCATGAGCCCGACACCTTCGCGGTGCTGGCGCCGCGCCATGTGGCGCATTCGGTGCCGGAACTGCATGACTGGTTGTTGGCTCATGGTTGATCTCGGGCGTTAAGGCCATGGACGAACGGCTCGCCCTGTGCAACAGCCGGGACCTGCTCGAAGGCGGGCTGGCGGTGCCCTTCGATGTGGTCTACGCGGGGCAGACCTGCCGCGCCTTCGCCGTGCGTTTTGAAGGTATGGTCCATGCCTACCTCAATCGCTGCAGCCACGTCGCGATGGAACTGGACTGGCAACCTAACCGCGTGTTCGACGACCAGGGCCAGTGGCTGCTGTGCGCCAGCCACGGCGCCGCCTACCGTCCCGACACCGGCCAATGCGCGGGCGGGCCCTGCCAGGGCGGCCTGATCAAAATCCAGCTTTCCGAGGCGCAGGGGGTTGTTTATTGGCATTCTGCTTACAACCTTAAACCGCTACAGTTCTAATACCTCTCTAAACTAACGCCCATGAACGACCCCCATCGCCCCGACCCTCCCATGGACTCTGATTCACTGCGCGAGTCGGATTTCCGGCCCAACCAGCCGGAGTCCGTTCCGCCTTACGCTCAAACCAAAAAATCCGCCGCCGACCCTTCCGCCACTCCCGGCTGGGAACGCGCCACACTGGAAAAACTGGCTTTCGCCGCGCTCAACGAGCAAAAGGCCACGCGCCGCTGGAAGACTTTTGTGCGCCTGGCCTGGCTGGCTTTCTTTGTCGCGCTGGTCTGGATGGCGCTGCACCGCGGCACGCCCGCCAGCGACGCGACGGTTCCGCACACCGCCGTGGTGGAAATCAAGGGCGAGATCGCCGCGGGCGCCGACGCCAGCGCTGAATTTGTCAATGCGGCCTTGCGTGCGGCCTTTGAAGACGAAGGCGCCAAGGCCGTCGTGCTGCTGATCAATTCGCCCGGTGGCAGCCCTGTGCAGGCCGGCATGATGAACGACGAAATCCTGCGCCTGAAGGCCAAGCACAAGAAGCCGGTCTATGCCGTGGTCGAAGAGACCTGCGCTTCCGCCGCTTACTACATCGCCGTCTCGGCCGACAAGATCTACGTCGACAAGGCCAGCATCGTCGGCAGCATAGGCGTGCTGATGGACGGCTTCGGCTTCACCGGCCTGATGGACAAGCTGGGCGTGGAGCGCCGCCTGCTGACCGCCGGCGAGAACAAGGGCTTTCTGGACCCGTTCAGCCCGCAAAATGAAAAGCAGCGCGTGTTTGCCCAGGCCATGCTGGACCAGATCCACCAGCAGTTCATCGCGGTGGTGAAGGCCGGCCGCGGCAAGCGCCTGAAAGAAACGCCTGAAATGTTCAGCGGCCTGTTCTGGAGCGGCCAGCAGGCCGTGGAACTGGGCCTGGCCGACCAGCTCGGCAACCTCGACTACGTCGCGCGCGAGGTGGTCAAGACCGACGAGATCATCGACTACACGCGCCGCGACAACGTCGCCGAGCGCCTGGCCAAGAAGTTCGGCGCCGCCATGGGCGAGGGCGCGATGAAGGCCTTCAAGGCGATTCCCGCGCTGCGCTGAGCGGATCGCTTCCCCGTTAAAAAGCCCGCATTACGCGGGCTTTTTTATTGGCATAAAGCGCTTTTTAACGGCCTATGCCGAACACGGTAGGCAAGTCCAGCGGCGCCTGGGGCTTGTCGCGCTTCCAGGCGCTGACCTGTGCGCTGCGCGACCAGCCGGCGCCCAGGGTCAGGCCGCAGCTCAGTGCCAGCCGGGTGTTGCCCTGCAAAGTTTGCAGCAGCGACTGGAGCAGGGCGGCGTTGCGATAGGGCGTCTCGATGAAGAGCTGGGTCTGGCCGGATTTCAGGGCCAGCGATTCCAGCTCGCGTATGCGCTGCACGCGCTCGGCCGGCGTTTGCGGCACATAGCCGGCAAAGGCGAAGCTCTGGCCGTTGAGGCCGCTGGCGGCCAGCGCCAGCATCAGCGACATCGGGCCCGTGAGCGGCACGACCTCCAGCCCCAGGTCATGCGCGGCGCGCACCACCGACGATCCCGGGTCGGCGATTGCCGGCATGCCGGCTTCGCTGACGAGGCCCATGTCGCGGCCTTCCAGGGCGGCCGCCAGCAGCGGGCGGGCGTCGAAGTTGCCGCTGTGGTCGCCTTTTTTATGCACCTCGCGCGGCAGTTCCTGGATCTGCTGCGACTGCAGCGGCGCGCTGAGCGGGTGCAGCGCGTCGATGCGCTTGAGGTAGGCGCGCGTGCTTTTGGCGTTCTCGCAAATCCAGCAGGTCAACTGCGACGCGAGCTGCAGCGTCTGCAGCGGCATGACGTCCTGCAGCGACGCCTGCGTGTCGCAGCCGAAATCGAGCGGCGCGGGCACCAGGTAGAGCTTGCCCTTTGCTGCGGCGCTCATGGCCGGCCTCCCGACAACAGCTTGACGCCGGCCGCCTGGATCATCCGGCAAGTGCGTATCAGCGGCAGGCCGACCAGGGCCGTCGGGTCGTCGTTGTCGATGGATTCCAGCAGCGCGATGCCCAGTCCCTCGCTTTTGGCGCTGCCCGCGCAGTCGTAAGGCTGCTCGATGCGAAGGTAGTTTTCGATCTCCTCGTCGCTCAGGTCGCGGAATTTGACTTTCACAGGGGCCAGGCTTTGTGCCTCATAGCCGCTTTCGAGGCACACCACGGCCACGGCGGTCTGGAAAATCACGGTGTGCCCGCGCATGCGGCGCAGCTGTGCGACGGCGTTTTCGTGGTTACCCGGTTTGCCCAGCGGCTCACCGGCCAGGTCGGCCACCTGGTCGGAGCCGATGACGACGGCGCCCGGGAAGGCCGCGGCCACCGCGCGGGCCTTGGCCAGGGCCAGGCGCTCGGCCAGCGCGCGCGGCGCTTCACCGGGGTGCGGGGTTTCGTCCACGTCGGGCGCGGCAACTTCAAACGGAATGTGCAGCCGTTCCAGCAATTCGCGGCGGTAGCGTGAGGTGGAACCCAGGACGAGAGGGCGGTTTGTGGCGGGAGCGGGGGCAAGGGTCATGCCCCCGATTCTCTTACACTGCATCCATGTCCAGATCCCTTCAGCCCAACCGGCTCAACATGAAAGCGTTCGCCCAGGAGGGCGTGGCGCTCGCTGAAACCACTCCGCTACAGAATATGGAGCGCCTTGCCGAGGAAACGCAAGGGCTGCGGGCCGATTCGACGGTGCAGTGGGAGGCGCTCGGCGAGTTGCGCCCGCGCACCGGCGCGGACGACGAGGTGTGGCTGCACCTGCAGGCCCGAGGCACCGTTCCGTTGACCTGCCAGCGCTGCATGGGCGTGGTCGAGACGCCGGTGGAGGTCGACCAGTGGTACCGTTTTGTCGCCAGCGAAGACATTGCCATGGCCGAAGACGACCAGTCCGAAGAGGATTTGCTGGTGATGGAGCCGCAGTTCGATCTGCTCGCCGTGCTGGAGGACGAGTTGCTGATGGCCTTGCCCCTGGTGCCCATGCATGAGGAATGCCCGGTCGCGCCAAAGCTGCAGGCGGGTGGCATTGCGGAGCCGGATGAAGCCGGCGAGCCTGAGAAAAAGCCCAACCCGTTTGCCGTGCTGGCACAGCTTAAAACCAAAAAATAGTAATTTGGTATTACATATTCAGGCGACAAGCCCCTTGAATAGGCCGACATTTCACACGCAACAAGGTGGTGTAGTGAAAATGACGCCGCATCAAGCTATAATCAAAGGCTTCGCGTACCAATGCGGTGAATACGGTGACATGGCGCCCAGGCTGCCATCGGCCGATATTCAGGTCCAGCTGTCTGAACTCGGAATTTGGTGCGTAATTTACCAACCTTACACCCCATCAGGAGCGGATCATGGCCGTCCAGCAGAACAAAAAGTCACCTTCCAAGCGCGGTATGCACCGCTCGCACAACGCACTCACCGTGCCAGGCATTGCCGTGGAATCCACCACCGGCGAAACCCACCTGCGCCACCACATCAGCCCCACCGGTTTCTACCGTGGCCGCAAGGTGCTGAAAACCAAATCCGAAGCGTAATTTCACGCTTTGAGCATGGGCCCGCACTCATCCTGCGGGCCTTTCTTTTGCCTGAACTCCTCATTTTGACTGCACCGGTCGCCTCATGATCAGGATCGCTGTCGATGCCATGGGTGGCGATATCGGCCCCGCCGTGACGCTGCCGGCCAGCTTGGCGTTCCTGGACGGCCACCCGGATGCCGCCGTGGTGCTGGTGGGCCAGCCTGAAACCCTCGCGACGCATCCATTGCACGCGCGGCTCCAGGCGCACCCACGCTGCCAGATCGTCCCGGCCAGCGAGATCGTCACCATGGACGATCCGATCGAGATCGCCCTGCGGCGCAAGAAAAATTCCTCGATGCGGGTCGCAATCAACCAGGTCAAGGATGGCGCGGCCCAGGCGGCGGTGTCGGCCGGCAATACCGGCGCCCTGATGGCGATTGCCCGCTACGTCCTCAAAACCCTTGAAGGCATAGACCGCCCTGCCATCGCCACCCAATTGCCCAATGCCCTGGGCGGCGCCACCACGGTACTGGACCTGGGCGCCAATGTCGACTGCACCGAAGAACACCTGCTGCAATTTGCCGTCATGGGCTCTGCCCTGGTAGCTGCCATCACTACCAATCCCACGCCCAGCGTCGGGCTGCTTAATATCGGTGAAGAGGCGATAAAAGGCAGTGAAATGATAAAAAAAGCCGGTGAATTGCTTCGATCTGCTTCTAATTCCGGTGATTTGAATTTTTATGGGAATGTCGAGGGCAACGATATTTTCAAGGGAACGACGGATATCGTTGTGTGTGATGGCTTTGTGGGAAATGTGGCGCTCAAGGCTAGCGAGGGCTTGGCCAGCATGATTGGCGGCTTCATGAAGACCGAATTCTCCCGCAATATCTTCACGAAAATTTCGGCCATCATCGCCTATCCGGTTCTCAATGCCTTTAAAAATCGAGTTGATCATAGGCGCTACAACGGGGCGGCGCTGCTCGGCCTACAAGGCTTGGTCTTCAAGAGCCACGGCTCGGCCGATGCCTTCGCGTTCGAGAGGGCGCTGAATCGGGCTTATGATGCGGCTCGGAACAATTTGCTTGAGAGAGTCCGCGAACGTATTGCCCATGCGGCCCCTTTGCTGGCTGCGGCGCAGGCGGCACCTTCCGCCGATACGCCGACCGAGGCCTTCTCAATGCCAGTTGACTCAGCAGTTTCAACACCGGCCACTCATTAATGACCCGTTACTCACGCATCACCGGCACCGGTAGTTATTTGCCGCCGCGCCGACTGACCAACGCCGAACTGGCCGCCGACCTGGCCACCCGAGGCGTGGAAACTTCCGACGAATGGATTGTGGAGCGCACCGGCATCCGGGCCCGCCACTTCGCCGCGCCCGACGTGACCAGCAGCGACCTGGGCGTCGAAGCGGCCAAAAATGCCCTGCAGGCCGCCGGCCTTCAGGCATCCGACATCGACCTCATCATCGTGGCGACCTCGACACCCGACATGGTGTTTCCGTCTGCCGCCTGCATTTTGCAGAACAAGCTCGGTATCGCCGGTTGCGCGGCCTTTGACGTGCAGGCCGTGTGCAGCGGCTTCGTCTACGCGCTGACCGTGGCCGACGCCATGATACGCACCGGTTCGGCCAGCAAGGCGCTGGTGATAGGGTGCGGCGCCGGCGCCGGCGCCGTGGTGCTCGAAGCTTCGGAGACACCCGGCATTCTCGCCAGCGACCTGCATGCCGACGGCAAGCACGTCGGCATTCTCTGCGTGCCCGGCAATGTCTCGGGCGGCCAGATTCTCGGCGACCCCCTGCTCAAGATGGACGGCCAGGCCGTGTTCAAGCTGGCTGTGGGCGTGCTCGAAAGCGCCGCGCGCGCCACGCTGACCAAGGCCAACATGACCGATGCCGACATCGACTGGCTGATTCCGCACCAGGCCAATATCCGCATCATGCAGAGCACGGCCAAAAAACTGAAGATGCCGCTTGAGAAACTGGTGGTCACCGTCGACCAGCACGGCAACACCTCCGCCGCCTCCATCCCGCTCGCGCTGGATACGGCAGTGCGCAGCGGCAAGATCCAAAAAGGCGACACCCTCATGCTCGAAGGCGTGGGCGGTGGCTTTACCTGGGGTGCGGTGCTTCTCAACTACTGAGCGGCTCCCACCCATCCGCCAGGCTTTCACAGACAGGTGGGCAATTGAATTTCAAACCGTCCGGTGCATTGGAGCGCCTCGCAGCTGCCTTGTTGGTGCTGGCCTTCGCCCTGGCCGGATGGAAAATCCTGCAGCACCCGACGGCTTCGCCGTTTTTGTCGGCTCCGGCGATCAAACCCTCGCCGCGCACAGTCCCGCCGGCGCAGCAGCGCTCGCCGGACGGACGCTTTCGCTTTGATGCGCAGTTCGTTTCCTCTTCCCCCGGCCAGGCCGTGCATGCGGCTTCCCTGGTGGAGTTGCGCGACGGGCGCTTGCGGGCGGTCTGGTTCTCGGGTTCCCGCGAGGGCGCCGGGGACGTCACCATCCAGAGCGCTGTCACGGACGCAACCGGTTTGCGCTGGAGCGCGGAAAGCACCCTGTTTGACCGGCAAACTCTCCAGCAAGGCCTGTGGCGTTACGTCAAGAAGCTCGGAAATCCGGTGATCGCCCGCGCGCCCGACGGCTCGCTGAGCCTGTGGATGGTCAATGTTTCGCTGGGCGGGTGGGCGGGCAGCTCCATCACCTGGGCACGTTCCACCGACGAAGGTGCGACCTGGAGCGCGCCGCGCCGCTTGGTGACTTCACCCTTCCTGAATATCAGCACCCTGGTCAAAGGCGCGCCCATCGGCTTCGAGAACGGCGAAACCGGCCTGCCCGTGTACCACGAGTTCATCGCCAAGTTCGGCGAAGTCCTGCGTGTCAACGCCATGGGGCAAGTGGTCGACAAAATTCGCATTCCCGGCAGCCGCACCAGCCTGCAGCCGGTTGTCCTGGTTTCGGGGCCAGAGAAGGCGCAGGTCTATATGCGTTCGGGCAATGCCGTGGCGCTGATGGCCTCAGGCACCACCGATGCCGGCAAGACCTGGTCGCCGGCCCATGCCAGTACCTGGCCCAACCCGGACTCCGCTGTGGCCAGCGCCGTGACGAACACCGGCGCGCAATGGCTGGCCCTGAACCCGGCGCCCCGCAACCGCGAAATCCTGGCCTTGCTGCAAACGGGGGCGGGTGGCTCGTTTGACGGCGTGGCGCCATGGATCGTGGAGTCGTCCGCCAATCCAGAGGCACGCACGTCCCTCGCTGACTACGAGCGCCTGCTGACGCAGGAACTCAAGGCCCGCGGCGCCCGGGACGATGAAGCCCAGGCTTATGTGGCCAGCGCCCGGCGCCAGCTGTGCGGCGGCCAGAGCTGCTCCCAGGAGTTTTCCTATCCCTACCTGCTGCAAAGCCGCGACGGCTACCTGCACCTGATCTATACCTGGCACCGCACGCGCATCAAGCATGTGCGGCTGGATCCCCTGCAAACCCTTGAGTCCGCGCAAGCGGCGCCCAGCCATGTTCCCCCCGGCAAATGATCTGATCGCCTTGCTCGGCATCAACCTGGTGCTCAGCGCCGGCTGCCTGCGCCTGCTGAGCTGGCGGCGTGGCGCCACGCAGTGGACCAAAGTTGTGACCGCTGCGGTGTTTGCGCTGCTGTGGTGCCCGGTGGGGCCCGCCCGTTTGCCGCTCGTGGCCTATGTGCGCGGCATCAGCTCGGACCTGAGCATTTCCCTGGTAGCCATCGCCTGCCTGGGCATGTACCAGCGGCTGCGCGGCATCCCTTTGGTGACGCAGCGTGAGCGCATGGCGGTGAACCTGGCCTTCGCGGCCGGCGCCTTGTTTTTGTATCCGCTGGCCCTGGGCTGGGGTGACTGGGATGCCTACCGGCTGGGATGGGGCTCGTGGGCCCTCTGGGCGGCGCTTCTGGTGCTGTCACTGGCCTGCTGGGCCAAGGGTTTTCGGCTGTTGCCCGCCTTGCTGGCCCTGGGGCTGCTGGCCTGGGTGGCGGGCGCGCTGGAGTCGACCAACCTGTGGGATTACCTTATGGACCCCTGGCTGGCCGTTGCGGCGATTTACCAGTGCATCAAATCGGCGATTGGCTTGGGGCTTGCGCGGCTGCGAGGTACACACCATGGCGCCATGCCATCCTCAGCCTGACCGGTCGCGCTTTAAAAAATGGCTGGTCATCTTCTTAAAATACAGGCGGATGCTTTTCAGCGATCCAAGAATTCGACCCATGGAGTAATCATTTGAAATCGTTTGCTATTGTTTTTCCCGGCCAGGGCTCGCAGTCGGTCGGCATGCTGGACGCCTGGGGCGACCATCCGGTGGTTGCGCAGACCCTGGCCGAAGCCTCCGAGGCACTCGGCGAGGACGTCGGCCGGCTGATCAAGGAAGGCCCCAAGGAGGCGCTGGCGCTGACCACCAACACGCAGCCCGTGATGCTGGTCGCCGGCGTGGCGGCTTACCGCGCCTGGATGGCCGAGACCGGCGCCGCGCCGGCCGCGGTGGCTGGCCACTCGCTGGGCGAATATTCCGCGCTGGTGGCTTCCGGCGTGCTGACGCTCGCGCAGGCCGCGCCGCTGGTGCGTTTTCGCGCGCAGGCCATGCAGGACGCCGTGCCGGTTGGCGTGGGCGCGATGGCGGCCATTCTGGGCATGGAAGCCTCCAAAGTGATCGAAGGCTGCGCCGAAGCCGCGCGCAGCTTCGGCACCAACACCTCCGAGGTGGTGGAAGCCGTCAATTTCAACGATCCGATGCAGACCGTCATCGCGGGCAGCAAGGCTGCGGTCGAGAAAGCCTGCGAAGTGCTCAAGGCCAACGGCGCCAAGCGCGCCTTGCCCCTGCCGGTGTCGGCTCCCTTCCACTCCAGCCTGATGAAGCCCGCGGCCGAGAAGCTGCGCGAAAAGCTGGCCGCCGTCGATTTCGCGGCGCCGCAAATCCCGGTCATCAACAACATCGAAGTGGCCGTCGAGACCGACGCGGAACGCATTCGCGCGGCGCTCTACGGCCAGGCCTTCGGTCCGGTGCGCTGGGTGGAGTGCGTGCAGGCCATCAAGGCGCGCGGCCTCACGACGCTGGTCGAATGCGGACCGGGCAAGGTGCTGGCCGGCATGGCCAAAAGAATCGACCCCGAATTGACCGGCGTCGCCCTGTTTGATCCCGCCTCGCTGGCGGAAGTGAAGGAGTTAATGGCATGAGTGAAGTCAAGTTTGAAGGCCAGGTCGCGCTGGTCACCGGTGCCTCGCGTGGAATCGGTGCGGCCATCGCACTCGAATTGGCCCAGAAAGGCCTCAAGGTCATAGGCACCGCGACCAGCGACGAAGGGGCGGCCAAGATCGGCCTGGCCCTCGCGGCTTTTCCGGGTTGCGCCGGCAAAAACCTGAACGTGAACGACGTTACCGCCGCCGAAGCGCTGATCGAGGCCATCGTCAAGGAGCACGGCGGCCTGCAGGTGCTGGTCAACAACGCCGGCATCACGCGCGACATGCTCGCGATGCGCCTCAAGGACGACGATTGGGATGCGGTGCTGGATACCAATCTCAAGGCTGTGTTCCGCATGAGCCGCGCGGTGATGCGCACCATGATGAAGCAGCGCTACGGCCGCATCATCAGCATCACCTCGGTGGTCGGCGCCTCGGGCAATGCAGGCCAGTCCAATTACGCGGCCGCCAAGGCCGGCGTGGCCGGCATGACACGTGCGCTGGCGCGCGAACTAGGTTCGCGCAACATCACCGTCAATTGCGTGGCGCCCGGCTTTATCGAGACCGACATGACGGCCGGCCTGCCCGAAGAGCAGCAAAAAGCGCTGCTGGGGCAGATTCCGCTGGGCCATCTCGGCAAGCCGCAAGACATTGCGCACGCTGTGGCCTTTGTGGCCAGCCCGCAGGCGGCTTACATTACCGGCCAGGAGATTCACGTCAACGGCGGTATGTATATGTAGCCCTTGGGGCCGTCAACCTGGGGTTTCATGAAAACCGCGGGTTGACAGTGGTAAAACACGGGAAATCGAAGCCGGTTTTTATCCGTCCGGCGCGGTGCTTAGGGAAACGACTCTAACGCGGTAAAATCACGGATTAATTTACAACCCTCAGAGGGAACTATGAGCGATATCGAAGCACGTGTTAAGAAAATCATTGCCGAACAACTCGGCGTGGAAGAAGGCCAGGTCACCAATGAAAAAGCCTTTGTGGCCGACCTGGGCGCAGACTCCCTTGACACCGTAGAACTGGTTATGGCTCTGGAAGACGAGTTCGGCATTGAGATTCCCGACGAAGACGCCGAGAAGATCACCACCGTCCAGAACGCGATTGACTACGCGAACACCCATCAAAAGGCCTGAGGCCGCAGGTTTTCGCCTGTGACTCTGCCGTCATCAAGCCTGAAAAGCCACAGGGCCTTTTCAGGTTCTTTTCAGGATTTCTGAATGAGCCGTCGTCGTGTCGTCGTGACAGGTCTGGGTTGCGTCAGCCCGGTAGGTAATACCGTGGCTGAGTCCTGGGCCAATCTTCTTGCCGGGAAGCCCGGGATTGACCTTGTCACCGGGTTTGATGCCAGCAACCTCGCCTGCAAATTCGCCGGCGAAGTCAAGGGTTTCAACATCGCGGATTACATCCCCGAAAAAGAAGCCCGGCACATGGACCGCTTCATCCACCTGGGACTGGCCGCGGCCTTCCAGGCGGTGGCCGACAGCGGTTTGCCCACCGGCGAGGCGCTGGGCGACGAAATGGCCACGCGCATCGGCTGCAATATCGGCTCTGGCATTGGCGGTCTGCCCATGATCGAGCAGATGCATACCGAGCTGGTCAATCGCGGCCCGCGCCGGATTTCACCGTTTTTTGTGCCTGCCTCGATCATCAACATGATCTCCGGGCATGTGTCCATCAAATTCGGCTTCAAGGGCCCCAACATCGCGGTCGTCACGGCCTGCACCACCGGCCTTCACGCGATCGGCCTGTCGGCCCGCATGATCGAATACGGTGATTGCGACGTGATGGTGGCCGGTGGCGCGGAGTCCTGCGTGTCTCCCCTGGGCATAGGCGGCTTCGCGGCCGCCCGCGCCCTGTCCACCCGCAACGAAGACCCGAAAACAGCCTCGCGCCCCTGGGACAAAGACCGTGATGGTTTTGTGCTGGGCGAGGGCGGCGGCGTGCTGGTGCTCGAAGAGTACGAACACGCCAAGGCGCGCGGCGCAAAAATTTACGCCGAGCTGACCGGCTTCGGCATGAGCGCCGACGCGTACCACATGACCGCCCCCGACGTCGACGGCCCGCGCCGCTCGATGGTGATGGCCTTGAAGAACGCCGGTGTCAACGCCGATGAGGTCCAGTACCTCAATGCGCATGGCACGTCCACGCCACTGGGTGACCTGAACGAAACCAATGCCATCAAAGCGGCGTTCGGCGGCCACGCCAAGGACCTGGTGGTCAGCTCTACCAAGTCCATGACCGGCCACCTGCTGGGTGGGGCGGGCGGCATCGAATCGGTGTTTACCGTGCTCTCGCTTTATCACCAGAAGATCCCGCCGACCATCAACATCTTCAACCAGGATCCCGAGTGCGACCTTGACTACTGCGCCAACACCGCGCGTGACGCCAAGATCGAGCTCGCCGTCAAAAACAACTTCGGTTTTGGCGGTACCAACGGCACGCTGGTTTTCAAGCGCGCCTGATTTTTCCCGCACGCCTCGCAAGCCAAGCACGCCCTTGACCACACACAACGCCCCTCCGGTTGTTTATCCGTTGGGGCGTTCGCGTTTCCTGGGCGCGCTTTTGCTGTGCCTGTGGCTTTGTGGCCTGTTCCTGACACTGGCCTGGTTTTTCCAGGGCGGCAGGCCACTCGATTGGCGTATCGCGCTGGCGCTTGTTTTTGTGCTTGGCGCCGGCGCCGCGGCCTATACCGGCTGGCGCAACGCTCCGGCGGGTCAACTCGCCTGGGACGGCGAGGTCTGGCGCTGGGAAAGTCCGGGCTACCAGGCCGGCATCGCCGAGTACGGGCTGTCGGTGCTGGCTGATTTCCAGCATGCCATGCTGCTGCGGCTCGAAAACCAGGCCCATGCCTGTTTGTGGCTCTGGATGGAGCGGCGCAGCATGCCCGAGCGCTGGCTGGACCTGCGCAGGGCGGTTTTTTCGCCGCACAAGGCGGCCGCTATGCCTTGGCAGCACGACTCACTGCGAATGGATGGGGCACCGGCTGTGGCAGTATCGGGGGCTATGCACTCCATTGACGGCACGCCAAACCCTCCATGAGCGCTGACCTGCCACCATTGCCGGCGGAGCAAGCCATCGACAGCGACGCCATGCTGGTCGAGCGCACCGTCGCGGGTGACCAGAAAGCCTATGAGCTCCTGGTCATCAAATACCAGCGGCGCATCCAGCGCCTGATAGGCCGCATGGTTCGCGACGTGGACCTGGTGGAAGACATCGCCCAGGAGACGTTTATCCGGGCCTACCGGGCCCTGGCGCAATTCAGGGGCGAGGCCCAGTTTTACACCTGGCTGTACCGGATCGCCGTGAATACCGCGAAAAAAGCCCTGATGGACCTCAAACGGGACCCGACCGTTTCCGAAAATTCCTTCAAATCGGGCCAAAGCGAGGAAAGCGATGAAACTTCCCCGCTGGAAAACGAACTAACAAGCTCGGAAACGCCGGAAGCCGTGCTGGCCAGCAAGGAAATCGCGGAGATCATCAATGCCGCCATGGAAGCCCTGCCGGAGGAGCTCCGTCAGGCCATCACCCTGCGTGAAATCGAGGGCTTGAGCTATGAAGAGATTTCCGAGGCCATGGATTGCCCCATAGGCACGGTGCGGTCCCGGATTTTCAGGGCACGTGAAGCGATTTCACAGAAGGTGAAACCCCTGCTGGAAAACCAGAGCGGCAAGCGCTGGTGAGGCCGCAGCACCCAGGAGCCAACCATGAAGCCACGAAGCAAACCAGGTATTTTCAGCCCGTCACCACGGCAGCCCCGCTACCCCCGAGCACCACGGACACCACGAACATCATGAAACCGTCTATGCAAACCAGCGAACTCATATCCGCACTGGCCGATGGCCAGCTGGACGGGGAAGACTTTGCGGCCGCGCTGCATGCCAGCCGGCACGATGATTCGGCCGTGGCGTGCTGGGATACCTATCACCTGATCGGCGATGCGTTGCGATCCCCTTCGCAGGGCCTGCGCGGCGTGGATACGGCATTTTTGAGTCGCCTGAACCAGCGCTTGGCGCAGGAAGCCTTGCCGGGTGCACCGACCCGTCCGGTCCAGCCGGCCGTCCAGGATGTGCCCCTGGTCCTGCCTCCTCACCGCAGCCAGGCTTCCAACGACGGAGAATTTCGCTGGAAGCTGGTGGCGGGTTTCGCGTCGCTCGCGGCGGTGTCCGCCATTGCGTGGAACGCCGCCGGCCTGCTGTCACCCGCCGCCGCGCCGCAACTGGCCCAGGCGCCTGCCTCCCCCCAGCAGGTGGTGGTCGCTTCGCCGCAAGGCCTCATGGTTCGCGATGCGCGGCTTGAAGAACTGCTGGCCGCACACAAGCAACTGGGCGGCACCTCGGCCCTCCAGGAGCCCTCGGGCTTCCTGCGCAATGCCACTTTTGAGACCCCTCGCAATGCCGGGCGCTGAACGCGCGCTGCGTTGCGACCGGGCTTTGGCGACACCATGAACCTCAAGCTTCTTCGTCTTCTCGCCCTCGCAGGATGCACGCTGCCGGCCATGGGGCACGTGGCGGCGCAGGCCTCGCCCCCCGCGGCATCGGCCGTGGAGTCCCGCAGCATCAACGACTGGCTGATGCGCATGCACGAGGCCTCCAGGAAGCGTTCCTATATCGGCACCTTTGTGGTCTCGTCGGGCGGCGCCATGTCCAGCGCCAAGATCTGGCATGTCTGCGAAGGCGACCAGCAGATGGAACGGGTCGAAACGCTGACCGGCGCGCCGCGCTCCATCTTCCGCCACAACGACCAGGTGGTCACCTTCATGCCCGACCACAAGGTGGTCCGCAGTGAAAAGCGCGAGTCGCTGGGCATGTTCCCGCAACTGCTGCAATCGACCGACAGCCGTATCGCCGATTTCTACAAGGTCAAGCAGGAGGGCACCGATCGCGTGGCCGGCGTCGAAGCCGACATCGTGCTGCTGGTGCCCAAGGACAGCATGCGCTTCGGCTACCGTGTCTGGACCGAGCAGAAAAAAGGCCTGGTCGTGAAGCTGCAGACGCTGGACACCGACGGCAAGGTGCTGGAACAGGCGGCGTTTTCCGAGTTGCAGCTCGATGCCCCGGTCAAGATGGACAAGCTGCTCCAGATGATGGGCAAGGTCGAGGGCTACCGCGTGGAAAAACCGGTCCTGGTGAAGACCTCCGCGAGTGCTGAGGGCTGGGTGCTGAAGGCGCCGGTGGCGGGTTTCAAGCCCATGAGCTGCTACAAGCGGCCGGTGACGGCCAGCCCGGCGCCCGGCGAGGAACCCCTGCAATGGATTTTTTCCGACGGCCTGGCCTCGGTCTCCATTTTTGTGGAGCCCTTCGACCGACAACGCCATGAACGCGAATCCAGCCTGTCGATGGGCGCCACCCAGACCATCACCCGGCAGCTGGATGCCTACTGGATCACCGTCATGGGCGAAGTCCCCATGGCCACCCTGAAGCTCTTTGCCAACGGCCTGGAGCGCAGGAAATAATATGCCCCTGGCGCTCCGGCGGCCGGCTCTTTCCGGCGGTGGCCTGGAGGCCTGAAGACCCATATTTTTGACGAGGCTGACAATGCTTGAACTGAACTGGAAACCCCTGCGCTCCTGCCTGACTGCCGGCCTGGTGGCCGCCGCTGCCGTCACCACGCTGGTGCCGGCAACCCCTGCATGGGCGCAAAACCGCACATTGCCTGACTTCACGGATTTGGTGGAGCAGGTAGGCCCGTCGGTGGTCAACATCCGCACCCTGGAAAAGGCCAAGCCTTCCGCCGGCGGAAGCGCTGACGAGCAGATGCTGGAGTTCTTCAAGCGCTTCGGCATTCCGGTTCCGCCCAACATGCCGCGCGCGCCCCGGCCCGACCGCGGCCAGCCCGACGAAGATCAGCCGCGCGGCGTGGGCTCCGGCTTCATCCTGACGGCGGACGGCTTCGTCATGACCAATGCGCATGTGGTCGAGGGCGCCGACGAGGTCCTCGTCACCCTGACGGACAAGCGTGAATTCAAGGCCAAAATCATCGGCGCCGACAAACGCAGCGACGTGGCCGTGGTCAAGATCGAGGCGACAGGCCTGCCGGCCGTCAAGATCGGCGACATCAACCGCCTCAAGGTGGGTGAATGGGTGATGGCCATCGGCTCGCCTTTCGGCCTTGAAAACACCGTGACCGCGGGTATCGTGAGCGCCAAGCAGCGCGACACCGGCGACTACCTGCCTTTCATCCAGACCGACGTGGCCATCAACCCCGGCAATTCCGGCGGCCCCCTGATCAACATGCGCGGTGAGGTCGTCGGCATCAACAGCCAGATCTACTCGCGCTCCGGCGGCTTCCAGGGCATTTCCTTTTCCATCCCCATTGACGAGGCCGCGCGCGTGTCCGACCAGCTGCGCAGCACCGGCAAGGTGACGCGGGGCCGTATCGGCGTGCAGATCGACCAGGTCACCAAGGAGGTGGCGGAATCCATAGGCCTGGGCAAGGTGCAGGGCGCTCTGGTCCGCGGCGTTGAAAGCGGCGCACCGGCGGAAAAAGCCGGCATCGAGGCCGGCGACATCATCATCAAGTTCGACGGCAAGGCCATCGAGAAATCCAGCGACCTGCCGCGCATGGTCGGCAATGTGAAGCCCGGCACCAAGGCCGTGGTGACCGTCTTCAGGCGCGGCGCGAGCAAGGACCTCTCGGTCACCATCGGCGAAGTCGAGCCTGAAAAACCGGCCAAAAAAGCGTCGGGCCCCGAGCCCAAGCCCCCGGTCGCCGGCGCCGCGCAGGCCCTGGGCCTGGTGGTCAGCGAAGTGAACGACGCGCAGAAGAAGGAACTCAAGATCAAGGGCGGCGTCAAGGTGGACACGGCCGAAGCCGCGGCCTCACGCGCTGGGCTGAAAGAGGGCGACGTGATCGTGGCGATCGCCAATTCCGAAGTCACCAGCGTCAAGGAATTTGAGGCTGCGCTCGCAAAAATCGACAAGACCAAGGCCATCAACGTGCTGTTCCGCCGCGGCGAATGGGCGCAGTACGCTTTGATCCGGCCCTCACGCTAAACCGCAAGCAAACCTGGAGGAGGCCCGGCAAAGGCGTCGGAGAGGTCGATGCGGGTCTTCAAGGCCCCCATACCCTGCTGGGATTTGTGGGTTTTGCCGGGGTCCCCAGTCTTTTTTGGGCCTCCAAAAAATATATTTTTGAGAGGGCTCGCCTCTGCTTTTTGTTGGTGACCACTAACAATAAAACGAGACAAGGACGGTTTTCGGTAGAATATCGGCTTGCCTCTGCGTCTTTTGGATATATCGGGAAGCCCAAAATCCCACTTTCGATCTTAATTTTGGGTAATACCCATCGCTCCACAGATCACCCACAAGTTGTCCAGAGACAAGCAGTTTAAAATTGTGAATAAGTTGTGTATAAGATTCCTGTTGCTAGCCTGCAACGACAAAAATATGGCGATTTCGGGACTGTTCGGCTCTGGCTTTTTGCCTACAATGAAGTTCCAACTATCGCAGTTGCCATAGATTGTTGGTTCAGGGCGCGTCGCAATCGACGCGCCCTTTTTTATGGCCCCTCGCGAATTGAGTCCAATCTCTTCGCAATACTTTCAAGTACTTAGGCGTTCTCGTTGATGAATCACATCAGAAATTTTTCGATCATTGCGCACATCGATCACGGCAAGTCCACCTTGGCCGATCGGCTCATCCAGCGCTGCGGTGGTTTGCAGGACCGCGAGATGAGCGCGCAGGTTCTGGATTCGATGGACATCGAAAAAGAGCGTGGGATAACCATCAAGGCGCAGACCGCCGCGCTCAAATACAAGGCACTCAACGGCGAGGTTTACAACCTCAACCTGATCGACACGCCGGGCCACGTCGACTTCTCATATGAAGTGAGCCGCTCGCTGTCCGCATGCGAGGGCGCGCTGCTGGTGGTGGATGCGAGCCAGGGCGTGGAAGCGCAGACCGTCGCCAACTGCTACACCGCGCTGGACCTCGGCGTCGAAGTCGTGCCGGTGCTCAACAAGATGGACTTGCCGCAGGCCGACCCCGAAAACGCCAAGCAGGAAATCGAGGAAGTGATCGGCATCGACGCGACCAACGCAATCCCCTGTAGCGCCAAGACCGGCATGGGCATCGATGAAATTCTGGAGGCCGTTGTCGCCAGGATTCCGCCGCCCAAGGGAAACCCCGACGGCCCGTTGCGCGCCATGATCATCGACAGCTGGTACGACGCCTATGTGGGCGTGGTCATGCTAGTGCGCGTGGTGGACGGCCGGCTCGCCAAGGGCGACCGCATCAAGCTGATGGCCAGCGAAGCCATGTACAACGCCGAGCAACTGGGGGTTTTCACCCCGCACACCGAGCCGCGCCAGGCGCTTGAGTCCGGCGAAGTGGGCTTTGTGATCGCCGGCATCAAGGAACTGCAGGCCGCCCGCGTGGGCGACACCGTCACGCTGATCAAGCCCGGCACCGGCGGCGCGGCTTTCACCGCCACCGAGGCACTGCCCGGCTTCAAGGAAATCCAGCCCGCCGTGTTTGCCGGGCTGTACCCGTCCGAGGCCAGCGAGTACGAGTCCCTGCGCGACGCGCTCGAAAAGCTCAAGCTCAACGATGCCTCCCTGCACTATGAGCCGGAAGTCAGCGAAGCCCTGGGTTTCGGCTTTCGCTGCGGCTTCCTGGGCCTGCTGCACATGGAGATCGTCCAGGAGCGGCTGGAACGGGAGTTTGACCAGGACCTGATCACCACGGCGCCCAGCGTTGTCTATGAGGTGCTCAAGTCCGACGGTGAGACCATCAAGGTCGAGAACCCGTCCAAAATCCCGGACGCCGGGAAAGTCAACGAGATCCGCGAGCCCATCGTCACCGTGCACTTATATATGCCGCAGGACTACGTGGGCGCCGTCATGACGCTGGCCAACCAGAAACGCGGCATCCAGCTGAACATGGCCTACCACGGCAAGCAGGTCATGCTGACCTATGAGATGCCGCTGGGCGAGATCGTCCTGGACTTTTTCGACAAGCTCAAATCCGTCTCCCGCGGCTACGCGTCCATGGACTACGAATTCAAGGAATTCCGGGCCTCCGACGTGGTGAAAGTCGACATCCTCCTCAATGGCGAGAAGGTGGACGCGCTGTCCATCATCGTCCACCGCAGCCAGTCGGCCTACCGCGGGCGAGCGGTGGTGGCCAAAATGCGCGAGATCATTTCGCGCCAGCAATTCGACGTCGCGATCCAGGCGGCCATCGGGGCCAACATTATTGCGCGTGAGACAATCAAGGCGCTGCGCAAAAACGTGATCGCCAAGTGCTACGGCGGCGATATTTCACGCAAGCGCAAACTCCTAGAGAAACAAAAAGCGGGTAAAAAACGCATGAAACAAATCGGTTCCGTTGAAGTACCCCAGGAAGCTTTCCTGGCCATTTTGCAGGTGGAAGACTGATGCGCGGCGCAATGAGCACGATCACCGCCGTGGTGCTGGCGGCCTTTGTGGGCTACGGTGCCGCCTGGTACTTCGGCGCCGTCGAAGGCAATTTCTCCCTGCTGCTGTTCCTGGCCTCCGTGGTCACCGGCATTTACTGGCTGGCCGAGCGCTTTTATTTCCTGCCGCAGCGCTACAGGGCCGCCGCGGCGCTCGAGGAAAGCGCCGCCAGCCGGCAGGCCGAACTGGCCAAAAAAGGCATTACCCAGGTCGACAACATCAACTTCGGCGAGGCCCGGGCCCGGCTCATCATGCAGCCCTGGTGGCTGGACTGGACGGCGGGCCTCTTCCCGGTGATCGTGGTGGTCTTCCTGCTGCGCTCCTTCCTGTTCGAGCCCTTCAAGATCCCTTCGGGCTCGATGATCCCGACCCTGCTCGTCAACGACCTGATCCTGGTCAACAAATTCCACTACGGCGTGCGCCTGCCGGTGCTGAACATCAAGGTCATCAACAACCAGAGCCCTCAGCGCGGCGACGTAATGGTGTTCCGCTACCCGCCCAAACCCAGCCTGGACTACATCAAGCGCGTGGTCGGCGTGCCGGGGGACGAGGTGGCCTACATCAACAAGAAGCTGACCATCAACGGCAAGCCCTTGCCCAAGACGCCGCTGCCGGATTTCTTCGATGAAGACGTGCTGCGCTACGCCAAGCAGTTCGAGGAGGTCAACGGCGCCCGCAAGTACCGGTTGCTGAATGACGACACACGGCGCGCCGGACTGGATGAGCGTGAGGTCATGGACTTTCCTTTCAAGCAAAATTGCCGTTACAGTAGCGAGGGCATGGTCTGCAAGGTGCCTGAGGGGCAGTACTTCATGATGGGCGACAACCGCGATAATTCGCAGGATTCGCGCTATTGGGGCTTTGTCCCGGAGGCCAATATCGTGGGCAAGGCCTTTTTTGTCTGGATGAATTTCGGCAACCTCAAACGTATCGGCTCTTTCGAATAAGGTCACGGGCGGCGGCGCCGTCCCGATGGTGAGCCGGAAGATTTTTTAGTCGGAGCGGAGAAAAAATGAAACATCAGCAACGCGGCCTTTCTTTCATCGGCCTTCTGTTTTTCTGCGTCATCCTGGTCTGCGCGGGTATTGTGGCCGCCCAGGTTTTCCCGACCCTGGTGGAGCTCCAGGCCATCACCAAGGCCGCCAACAAGGCCAGGGACGGCAATACCGTCGCCGAAGTCCGGACCATCTTCGACAAGGCGGCCCAGATTGACGACATCAAATCGATCACTGGCAAGGACCTGGAAGTGACCAAGGATGGCGACAAAACCGTGGTGGCTTTCGCGTACACCAAGGAAATCCACATGGTCGGTCCCGCCTTCTTGCTGCTCAAGTACAGCGGCAAATCCAAATAAGTGCGAGCCAGCGCCACATCGAGCCCGGGCCTGCCAGCGCTGCAAAAGCGCCTGGAGCATGAGTTCTCCAATCCCAAACTGCTGCTGCAGGCGCTGACGCACCGCAGTTTTTCGTCCGACCATAACGAGCGCATCGAGTTCCTGGGCGATTCCGTCCTGAACCTTGCGGTGGCCGGCCTGCTTTATGAACAACTGAGCGAGCTGCCCGAAGGCGACCTGTCCCGCGTGCGCGCCAACCTGGTCAAGCAGGACACCCTGCACAAGCTGGCGGTGGTGCTGGGCCTGCCCGACCTGGTGCGCCTGGGCGAGGGCGAGGCCAAGTCCGGCGGCCACAAGCGGCCGTCCATCCTTGCCGACGCGCTGGAGGCCGTGATCGGCGCGGTCTACCTGGATGCAGGATTTGAAACCGCCAATCAGCTGGTGCGCCGCCTTTTCAAGGACGTCGAGATCAATCCCCAGATGCAGGCCATCGGCAAGGATCCCAAGACTGAATTGCAGGAGTGGCTGCAAGGGCGCAAAATGAACCTGCCCATCTACCGCGTGGTGGGCACCATGGGCGCCGCCCACAAGCAGACATTTGACGTCGAATGTGAAATCGCCGAATTCGGGCGGGCCGAGCGCGGCATAGGCGGTTCGCGCCGCGCCGGGGAGCAGGCCGCCGCCGCGGCCATGCTGATGTTTGTCAAGACGCTGGAATCCTGACTCCGCGCCTGCGGCCGCCCAGAGACGCAGGCCAACACACCAAGATTATGAGTACAGGTAAAAAAGAACCCAAGAAACCCGCGACGGCCCCGGCCGTCGCCCCGGCCGCCAAGCCCAAAGCGCGGCAGGCCAAAGCCCTGGACGCTGTGCAGCCGCCCGACGCGCTCGAAGCCATGCTGGCGCAAGCCCTGTCCTCGCGCGGCGCTGCCGTGCCCGCCCCCGGCACGCCGGCTGCCGGCGAGCAGCGCTGCGGCCTTATCGCCATTGTCGGCAAGCCCAACGTGGGCAAATCCACCCTGCTCAATGCTTTGGTGGGGCAAAAAATCAGCATCACCTCGCGCAAAGCCCAGACCACGCGCCACCGCATCACCGGCATGCGCACGGTCAAGGCGACACAGTATGTATTCGTGGACACGCCGGGTTTCCAGACCCGGCACGGCAACGCGCTGAACCGCTCGCTGAACCGCACCGTGGTGGGCGCCGTAAACGACGTGGACCTGATTGTCTTTGTGGTCGAAGCCGGGCAGTTCAACCAGGCCGACGCCAAGGTGCTGGCTCTGCTGCCTGAAAAAACGCCCGCGATCCTGCTGGCCAACAAATTTGACCTGATACACCGGCGCGCAGAGATCGCCCCCTGGCTCAAGGAAATGCAGGAGCGGCACAATTTCGCCGAATTCGTGCCCATGTCGGCCAACAACGCCAAGGACATCGAGCGCCTGTTCGGCATTTGCGAGAAATACCTGCCGGTCCAGCCCTGGATGTACGGCGCCGACGAGTTGACCGACCGCAGCGACCGCTTCATGGCCGCTGAAATCATCCGCGAAAAGCTGTTCCGCCTGACCGGCGACGAGCTACCTTACACCTCCACCGTCATCATCGACCAGTACGAGGAGGAGGGCGCCTTGCGCAAGATCGCCGCCACCATCGTGGTCGAGCGCGACGGTCACAAGGGCATGATCATTGGCGAGAAAGGCGAAAAGCTCAAACGCATAGGCACCGAAGCCCGGCATGAGCTTGAGACCCTGACCGGCGGCAAGGTCTTCCTGGAGATCTGGGTGAAAGTCCGCTCAGGCTGGGCCGATGATGAAGCCAGAGTGAAAACATTCGGCTACGAGTAAGTGGAGTCGCGGTGCGCCTAGAAATTCGATGGCCGGGATGCAGGGCAAGGCGCACGGAGCGCAGGACACCGGAATGCACTTGGGTGCATGAGGATTCCGAGCACCGCGCAACGCCGCCATGCGCCCGGCCATCGGATTTATAGGCGCACCGCTATGGCCACTAAACGCATTGGCGACGAGCCTGCTTACGTTCTCCACCGCTACGACTGGAGCGAGTCCAGCCTGATTCTCGAAGTGTTCACCCGCAAGTATGGCCGGGTGGCGCTGGTGGCGCGGGGGGCCAAAAAGCCGAGTTCCAGTTTCCGGCCGATCTTGCTGCCTTTGCAGCCGCTGCACATCGCTTTCGGCGGCGATGCCGAAATCCGCACCCTCAAGAGCGCCGAATGGCAGGGCGGCCATGTGATGCCGACGGGCGATGCGCTGCTGTCGGGTTATTACCTCAATGAACTGCTGATGCGCCTGATGGCCCGTGACGACCCGCATCCCGTGCTGTTTGACGCCTATGCGGCCACGGTGCAACTGATCGCCGCGCAGAGCGCCGAAACCCTGCAACTGGCGCTGCGCGCGTTCGAGTTGCGCTTGCTGCGCGACATCGGCCTTTTGCCCCTGCTGGATCTTGAGACCGCCACGCTGGCGCCGCTGGACCCGGACACGCGTTATGTGCTGGTGCCCGAGGCAGGCCTGCGCCAGGCGCACGACGACGACCGTGTCAGCCTGCCCGGCGGGCAGTGGCAGGCGCTGCAGCAGGCGCTGGGCGACGAGGCCTTGTTCTCGGACACCGTGCGGGCCTGTATCCCCGGCTTCAATGAGCTTAAAACCCAGTTGCGCGCCCTGCTGCACTACCATTGCGGCGTGAAGGTCCTGAAAACCCGGCAAATGATGATGGATCTGCAAGCTTTTTAACGAGCCACCCATGAAACTCCTCTCGCCCGTTCCCATCGTGTCCCATGCGTACGGCAAGACCGCACTGTCGGTCAACGTCAATAAGGTCGCCTTGCTGCGCAATACCCGTCACCTGGACATCCCCAGCGTGCGCCGCGCCGCCGAGCTGTGCCTGGAGGCCGGCGCCCAGGGCATCACGGTGCACCCGCGGCCCGACGAGCGCCATATTCGCCCTGACGACGTCTTTGAGCTCGCGGCACTGATGAAAGATTGGCCGGATCGCGAATTCAACATCGAAGGCAACCCCTTCCAGAACCTCATGGGTTTTGTGCATGACCTGGCCGCCCGCGGCCTGCCGCTGCACCAGTGCACCTTTGTGCCCGACAGCGAAGACCAGTTCACCAGCGACCACGGCTGGAATTTCCCCGAAGATGCCGAGCGCCTGTGGCCCTTGATCCAGCAGGTGCATGACCGCCGCGTGCGCGTCAGCCTCTTCATGGACCCGGTGCCCGAAGCCATGGCCGCCGCCAAAGCCGTGGGCGCCGATCGGGTGGAGTTTTATACGGAAACCTACGCTCGCGCCTGGGGCGGCCCTGAAAAAGCGCAAGTCCTGGCCCGTTTCACCGAGGCAGGCCACGCCGCCGCCGCCGCCGGCCTGGGCGTCAATGCCGGCCACGACCTGAACCGCGACAACCTTACGGAGTTTGTGCGCGAAGTGCCCGGCGTGCTGGAAGTGTCCATAGGCCACGCCCTGGTCGCCGACGCGCTGGAGCTGGGTTATGCCGCCACTGTCAGGGGCTACCTAGCTTGCATAGACCGGGCGTTTGCACCGGCATGATTTCCCGCTGCCGTGAAACGACCCTGAAGTACCAGCCTGAGCCGCGGAACCGGCTTTGCCGGGCCGCAGGCGGGCGGCCCCCTCGGGGGGCAGGAAGCCACACGCAGTGGGCGACCGTGGGGGCTCCATGATCTACGGGATCGGCACCGACATCTGCGACGTGCGCCGCATTCGCGCCAGCCTTGAAAAGCATGGCGAGCGTTTTGCCAAAAAAATCCTGGCCGACGGCGAACTTGCCACCTGGAAAGAGCGCAGCGCGCGCTGGCCGGATCGCGGTGTCAGCTACCTGGCCACGCGTTTTTCCGCCAAGGAGGCTTTCAGCAAGGCGATCGGCATGGGCATGCGCATGCCCATGACCTGGCGCTCCTGCGAAATCGCCAAGGCCACCAGCGGCAAGCCCGAAATCGTCCTGCACGGCGCGCTCAAGGCCTGGTTCGAGTCGCGCCAGCTCACGGCCCATGTCACCGTGACCGACGAGACTGATTACGCCGCCAGCTTCTGTGTGGTGGAAAAACGCTCCTGACCCCAACCTCCGGATTTCCCTATGACCCAGCACGCCCCCCTCATCATCGACATCGACGGTTTATCGCTCACCAAAGCCGACCGCCGGCGCCTCAAACACCCGCTGACCGGCGGCATTATTTTGTTTGCCCGCAACTGGAAAGACCGCCGGCAGTTGTCCGACCTGTGCACCGAGATCAAGGACATTCGCGAGGATCTGCTGATCTGCGTGGACCACGAAGGCGGCCGCGTACAGCGCTTCAAGACCGACGGCTTCACCCACCTGCCACCTATGCGCGAACTGGGCCTGCTGTGGATGAAGGACCAGCTGGCCGCCACCAATGCCGCAACCGCCTGCGGTTATGTGCTGGGCGCCGAACTGCGTGCCTGCGGCGTCGATTTCAGCTTCACACCGGTGCTGGACCTGGATTACGGTGAAAGCGGCGTGATCGGCGACCGCGCCTTCGGCCGCGACCCGCGCGTCGTCACGCTGCTGGCCAAAAGCCTCATGCACGGCCTGCTGCAGGCCGGCGTCGCCAACTGCGGCAAACACTTCCCCGGCCATGGTTTCGTCAAGGCCGATTCCCACACCGACATCCCGGTCGACAAGCGCAGCCTGAAAGCCATCCTGGCCGACGACGCCGCACCCTACGGCTGGCTCAACACCACGCTCAGCAGCGTCATGCCCGCCCATGTGATCTACCCCAAGGTCGACGCCCGGCCGGCCGGTTTCTCCAGCCAGTGGCTCAACTTCATCCTGCGCAGCCAGCTGGGCTTCGGCGGCGCGATCTTCAGCGACGACCTCAGCATGGCCGGTGCCCGCCTGATAGACGGCAAAGAGGTGAGCTATACCGAAGCCGCGGTGACGGCGCTCAACGCCGGCTGCGACATGGTGCTGCTGTGCAACCAGTCCGTGGGCGAGGGCCAGCCCGTCGACGAACTGCTGGACGGCATGGCCGAAGCCCTGCTCAAAGGCCAGTGGGAAGCCATGGAGGCCAGCGAGTTGCGGCGACTGGCGTTGCTGCCGCAGGGGAAGGGGTTTGGGTGGGATGAGTTGATGGTGCAGCCGGCGTATATGCATGCTTTGGGGTTGATTCCTTAAGCCGGGTCTTGCGCCGGTCTTTGCGCGCTTTCCTGTTCTCCTTGCTTGGTTCTGCTGGCCGGGGGTTGCCCGGCGGCAACTCACTTTTCTTTTGCTTCGCCAAAATAAAAGTAAGCAAAAGAAACGGCGACCCTGGTTGCTGCGTCCCTTCGCTTCGCTGCGGGCAACCTGCGGTGCTCGGTCCAGACGGGGTCTCGCTAAACTCGCTTCGCTCAAACAACGCGATCCCTGATCCGTCTGGACCTCCGCTCCTCGGCGCATCCACAAGGGGTGG
>NZ_JBFUBU010000054.1:0-28737 GCF_056405595.1 Polaromonas sp. P1_G1 | reverse complement strand
GCCACGCCCTGCACGTCGGCCTGGCCGCCCAGCTTGCCTTCGGTGCCCACCTCGCGCGCCACCCGTGTCACTTCAGAGGCGAAGGACCGCAACTGGTCCACCATGGTGTTGATGGTGTTCTTGAGTTCGAGAATCTCGCCTTTCACGTCCACCGTGATCTTCTTGGACAGGTCACCGGCGGCCACAGCCGTCGTCACCTCGGCGATGTTGCGCACCTGCGCCGTGAGGTTGGACCCCATGGAGTTGACCGAGTCGGTCAGGTCCTTCCAGGTACCCGCCACGCCTTGCACATCGGCCTGGCCGCCCAGCTTGCCTTCAGTGCCCACCTCGCGCGCCACCCGCGTCACCTCGGCCGAGAAGGTGCCGAGCTGCTCGACCATCTTGTTGATGATCATCGCGGTGCGCAGAAACTCGCCTTCCAGCGCCCTGCCCTCGGCCTCCAGCGCCATGCTCTTGGACAGGTCGCCCTGGGCCACGGCGCCGATCACGCGGGCCACTTCGCTGGTCGGGTGGACCAGGTCGGCGATCAGCGAGTTGATGGACTCCGCAGAGTCGCGCCAGAAACCCGTGGCGTCAGGCACAAAGGCCCGTTCCTTGAGCCGGCCTTGCTTGCCGACCACGCGGCTCAGGCGTTCAAGCTCGCGCGCCATGCGCACGTTTTCAGAGACCACGTCGTTGAAGGCATCGGCGACCTTGCCGGGCACGCCGGTCCAGTCTTGCGGCAGGCTGGCGCGCGCGTCGCCTTTCTTCAGGTCGGTCAATGCGGTCAGCACCACCTTGGTCTGCTCCGTCACCGTGTCGGCTTCGTCGAGTACGGTGTTGATGGCCATCGCGTTCTGCAGCCAGAAGCCCGAGAGTTTTTCCTCGGGCAGGCGCCGGCTGGCGCGTGTTGACAGGCGGGACTTGGATGCCAGGCCTTTGCAGCGGCTGGTGGTCGCCGTCGTCATGGCCGACAGCTGGTTGAATTCGGCGGCGATCTTTCCATAGATGCCATCCCACTCCGTCGGGAGTGTGACGCCGGATTCACCGCGCCTGAGCGCGCTCAAAGATTTGAGAATGGACTTCAATTCGGTGTCGCGCTCGATCACCGAAAGCTTGGCTAGAGCCTCCATATCATTCATCCTGTATTGGCGGTAACTTTTTGTAGAAACGGGTGCCGAGATTACTCGCGAAGATTCAGAATGACAACCAGATATCGCACTATTTACTTAACGGCGAAAACAATCTGCGGCGCGCCCGTCACAGCCTCACAACTGTAGGCTTTGGCTTACATAAATTCTTTTTTGACCGCTGTATATTTTGTGGTTACGCCTTGAAAATATCGCAGCGAGATGTGTTCGTTGCGCGGCGTGGGCCCTGCAGATTTGGCTGCAGTTTTCGTGAACCTTTTCATTGGCACCAGCACCATGAGCGCTCAGTCCAGCAGCACGGCAGAACAGGCAAGCGGATTGCAACGATGCGAGGCGGAAGCGGCGCATTACGCGCTCCTGCGGCGGCTGGCCCCGGTGATACGCCACAACATGGCGGGAACCCTGCAGCCCATCGCCATGGTGGCGGCGATGCTGGAGCGGCGCCTGCAAAAAGCCGACCCTGACCCGGAAGCGCTGCTCAGGAACGCGCGCGACATCGTGGCGCTGTCCAAAGAGGCGGCCGCCTCCTGCGCGGACTTGATGAGCTGGCTCGCGCCCAAGGACAACCGGCCGGTCAGGGCCGATGCGGGCATCGCGGAATGCGTGGGCATGGTGGTGACACAACTCTCGTTCAGGGGTTTCTCGGTGGTCGACAGCAGCGGCAGCATCGCCGCGCAACTTCCCCAATCGGCGCTGCGCAATGTGCTGACCGCCTCGCTCATAGGCCTGACCGATGCGGCTACCGTTCCCGGCAAGCTGCTCATCAGCGCCGGGTTCGCCGACGATGTCCTTTCGATACACATCGAACTGAAAGTGCCTGAGGTCCCCGAGCCCGTGCGCGCCGTGGACAAACCCCCTTACCGCCTGCTGGAGTGGCACGATGTGCAGGCCCTGGCCCTGCAGGAATCCGCCCGCCTGACACGCGGGGAAAACCGGCTCACGCTGCAGTTCGAGGCCTCCGCCGCGAACGATCCGGAAGCGCTGGCGGAGATCGCGCAAGCCTGAGCGGCCCGCCGCCCTCTCCGTTTATTTCCCCTTCGCTTCATGCTTGCGGCGATTGCATGTAGGACGAGGGAGCATCCGCGAAGAAGGCCTTGTTTGCGCTGGCAAACTGGAACCATGAATCCTTTTCGACGACGTCTTGGGCGCCTTGCGCTGCTGTGCGGCCTGGTGATTTGCGCCATCCCTTTCGCCACTTTCCCGGCTGCCGCGCAGGCGCAGCAGGTGCCAGCCGCGAGCGCGGAATCCGGCGCACCGGCCCTGCTCGAAAAACACGCGGCGCTGGCCGGGCAGCTTGCGCAGAATGCCTATCGCAGGCCGCTGTACCTGGACTCCATCGAAGGCGCCAATGCCGTGACCGGCAACGCCTATGCGGTGCTGAATTCGCCTTTTTCCACGGTCAGCGCCGCCTTCAAAAGCCCCAGGCGCTGGTGCGAGATGCTGATATTGCACATCAACACCAAGTACTGCCACGCCAGCACGGATGAAAGCCCCAGCCAGCTGAACATGCACGTCGGCAAAAAAACCGAGCAGCCACTGGAAGATGCGTTTGCGCTCAAGTTCGGCTACCGGCTGGCCGCCAGTTCGTCCGACTACCTGGCCGCGCAGCTGAACGCGGACAAGGGCCCGCTGGGCACCCACAATTACCGCATCGAGCTGCAGGCGGTGCCGCTTCCGGACGGCAAGACCTTTATGCACCTGCGTTATTCCTACGGCTACGGCGTCGCCAGCCGCCTGGCCATGCAGGGCTACCTGGCCACAGCCGGCAGCGGCAAGGTGGGCTTCACCCAGGTGCGGCGCGGCTCCACCAACGCCTATGTGGACGGCATGCGCGGCACCGTGGAGCGCAACACCATGCGCTATTACCTGGCCATTGAAGCCTACCTGGCCTCACTCGACAAGCCGCCGGCGCAGCAACTCGAGGCGCGGCTGCAGCACTGGTTCGACGCGACCGAGCAATACGCGCGCCAGCTCCATGAGCTGGACAAGGAAAGCTACCTGGTCATGAAACGCGCCGAATACCAGCGCCAGCAGGCGTCCTGACTTCCTCTAGGTGGCTTGCGGCGGCACGTTGATGCCGGGTTCCCGGATGGGGAGCGTCGGTTCCGGCGGCGGGGGATCGGTGATCTCGGGCGGTGTGCCGGGCTCAGGGGGAATGATCAGCGGCGGAACCTCGTTCGGCACGTGAATACCCGGTGTTCCGGGCGGAGGCTGGGGAACGGGAACGTGAAGATGCAGGGGCATAAAATTTTCCTTGGATTTCCGTGACTTTCCTTGAGTCGGGGGCCCCGCCCCGGCCTCATTTCAGCCGGAACGAGCGCAAGGGCTGGAGCCGGCCGCGCAGCCGCGAGCGAAGGACCAGCATGGCCAGTGCGCCCGCCGCGGCGGCCAGCAAGGCTGACTGGCAAGGCCGGGCCGCGACATGGGCACCGACGGCCTGGGTGAATGAAGACCTGGCGCGGCCGCCGTTGCGGGCAAAGGTGGGAGCCTGGCCGGACGGCGGCCGCGGCATCGCGGCGCCGTTGCCCTGCCCTTCCACCAGCACCGCCTCTTCCGCCGTCTGGAAAACGCCGTCGTCAAGCCGCCGCGGTCTGGTATCGAGAGGCTGAGCGGTGGGCGTGCTCATGGTCCGGTCCTGGTGGATGCGGTGTTTTCGGCTTACGCGGACTGCAGCGTGGAGGCCCTGGAGTCGTCGTTMGCCGCGGGGTCCAGCTTGCGGCTCTGCGTCAGGCAATAGGCCAGCAGGCAATCAATTTCCGTGGACTTGTCAAAGACCGCGTCCACGCCCAGTTCGGCGCAGCGCATGCGCATCTCGCGCGTGGCGTAGTTGCTGAACACCACGATCTTCTGGGCGGGTTTTCGGTCGCGGCAGGCCTCGAGGATCCTGAGGCCGCTGCCCTGTTTGAGGAACAGGTCGACGATGGCCAGGTCCCACTGGGCGGCGTGGTGCGTCAGCCATTCGGCGCCCTCGTCTTCGGTCTCGCAGGTGCCGACGGCTTCAACCGGGGCCAGTTCTTCCAGCGTGCTGAGCAGGTTGTCGCGGATGGTGGGATTGTCCTCAACGAGGTAGGTTCGCATTTTCATGATGTGTGCCAATCCGCAACAGCGGCAAATATGGATGGAATGTTCATCAATTTACGCGGCAGGTTCACGCCTTGATGCCGGAAGGTTGAGCGTGCCCATGTAGGAGAAAGGCCAACGGGCGCGCAAAAGCCCGAGCGAACGCCGGTGTTCGCGGGCGGTAAGCGTCGTCTTACGCAAGGAGCAGAAAGGCCTTACACCGCCCACCGGCATCGGGCTACCACCCCGGCAGCCGGGCGCCCCTATCGTCCATGCAGCACCTGATGACGATTCACCCACCACAGGAAACCACCACCATGAAGCTGATGGCCGGACTTTTGACAGGCATGGCCGCGGGGCTGCTGACCGCCTGGCGAATCCATGCCAATCCCCGCGATATCGACCTGCTCCACGCCTTCCTGACGGTGCTGGTCTGCGCGGCGGGCCTGTTCCTGGTGTCCATGGCCTTGCCGGACAGCATCGCGGAAGTCCTGCAGGAGTTCATGGCCTGGTGCCTGGCCGGCACGGTCGCCGCGCTCGGCCTGCTGGCCTCGGTGAAGGTCCTGGAAGGCCTGCTCGACAACTGATCGCCACGCGGGAGCGCTTCCCGGTGTTTCGCCCTTACGTCCTGTAACCGCCCGTGGCCCCAAGCCCCAGGCGGAGTTTTTTTATAACAAGGATTTTTCATGCCGCCCTCCAAGCGCAGCACTTCCCCCCCTCACCGGAACACGGACGGCGCCAAAGACAAGAAGACCCAGCTCGAGAGCTTCACCACGGGCATCGCCCCGGTGCTGACGACCAACCAGGGCCTGCAGTTTCCCGACAACCACAACTCGCTGAAAGCGGGCGTGCGCGGCCCGACCCTGCTGGAGGATTTCATCCTCCGCGAAAAAATCACCCACTTCGACCACGAGCGCATTCCCGAGCGCGCGGTGCACGCCCGCGGCGCGGGCGCGCACGGCTATTTCAAGCCCTACAAGTCCATGGTGCAGTACACCAGCGCGGGCTTTTTGCAGGATCCGGATGTGGAGACGCCGGTCTTCGTGCGTTTTTCCACCGTGGCGGGCTCCAGGGGCTCGGCCGATACCGTGCGCGACGTGCGCGGTTTCGCGGTGAAGTTCTACACCGCCGAAGGCAACTACGACCTGGTCGGCAACAACATCCCGGTCTTCTTCATCCAGGATGCCATCAAGTTTCCCGACCTGATCCATGCGGTCAAGCCGGAACCGCACAACGAAATGCCACAGGCGGCCAGCGCCCACGACACCTTCTGGGATTTCGCCTCGCTGATGCCCGAATCCACGCACATGCTGATGTGGGCCATGTCGGACCGCGCCGTGCCGCGCAGCTTTCGCATGATGGAGGGCTTCGGCGTCCATGCCTTTCGCTTCATCAATGCGCGCGGCGAATCCTTTTTTGTGAAGTTCCACTGGAAACCCAAGCTGGGCGTGCACGGGCTGGTCTGGGACGAGGCGCAGAAAATCGCCGGCAAGGACCCGGATTTCCACAGGCGCGACCTGTGGGAGGCGATTGAAAGCGGCAACTTCCCGGAGTGGGAACTCGGCGTGCAGATCGTCGACGAGGGCAAGGAAAGCGAGCTGGGCTTCGACATCCTTGACCCGACCAAGCTGATCCCCGAAGCACAGGTGCCGGTGCAGCTCATCGGCAAGATGGTGCTCAACCGCAACCCGGACAACTTCTTCGCGGAGACCGAGCAGGTCGCCTTCCACCCCGGCCACCTGGTGCCCGGCATCGACTTTTCCAACGACCCGTTGCTGCAGGGCCGGCTGTTCTCGTACACCGACACCCAGCTGTCGCGCCTGGGCGGCGCCAACTTCCATGAGATCCCGATCAACCGGGCCGTCTGCCCCATGCACAACTTCCAGCGCGACGGCATGCACCGCCAGGCCATCGCCAAGGGCCGGGTCGCCTACGAACCGAACACGCTGGGCAGCGGCGCCGAGTACCGGGTAGACGGCGGCGCGCAGGGATTCCAGTCCTACCCCGAGCAGCTGGAGCCGCCGAAAATCCGCCGCCGCAGCCCCTCTTTTGACGACCATTTTTCGCAGGCCGCGCTGTTCTGGAACAGCCAGAGCGCGCCGGAAAAAGACCACATCGTGGCGGCCTTCCGCTTTGAGCTGTCCAAGGTGGAGGTGCCCGACATTCGCCAGCGCATGGTGGACAACCTGGCCCATGTGGACCTGAAGCTGGCCGCGCGCGTGGCGGCCCCGCTGGGCATCAAGCCGCCCGACGCCAAGGCCGCGGCCGGCAGGCTGGGCTTTCGCGATCACCGCATCGTGGTGAAGGTGGAAGAAGACCCGGCCCTGCGCATGGTGGGCCGCCCGGGCGGCAGCGCCAAAACGCGCAAGGTGGCCATCCTGGTGGCCGACGGGGTGGAGGCCGCCGCGCTCAAGCGCCTGCAGCAGGACCTGCTTGACGCCGGCGCCCAGTGCAAGCTTGTGGCGCCGCAGCTGGGCACGGTCAGCACCTCATCGGGCCGGCAGCTCGCGGTGGACCACACCTTCAGCAACATGCCCTCGGTGATGTTTGACGCCGTGCTGATTCCGGGCGGAAGCGAAAGCGTTGCCACCCTGGGCGCCATGGGCGAGGCGGTGCACTTCGTGCTGGAGGCTTACAAGCATTGCAAGACGATTTGCGCCGTGAACGACGGCGCGCAGTTGCTGGCCACCCTGGGCTTCAGCCTGGGCAGGGACCCGGAGGCGGTCAGCGTGCCCACGCCCGGTGTCATCATCGCCGACGCGCGCAAGGTGATGGACGGCCAGGTGTCGCATGATTTCCTGGCGGCGATTGCGCTGCACCGCCACTGGGACCGGCTCAACGTGGATGCCATCCCGGCCTGACGCGACTTTTACGCGCGCCTTCAGGGACGCAGTGTGAGCTGGTGCGCGAAGGCCGGCGGGTTCATCTGCAAAGGCCGGTATTGCACGGCGGCCCAGCTATCCCGCATGTCGCGGTAGCGTCCGGAAAACACCAGGCCGCTCTGCCCTGTCTGGTAGATGAAGCGCGAGTTTTCGGGGTCACCCATGTCGTAGATAGCGCGTAGGGACGCGGCCTGCCGGTTGGCAAAGGGCGTGGCGTCGCCCGTGGCCCAGTACTGGCCGACGTTGACGGTGAAGGTGTCGCCGCCGGTGGGCACGCGCACGTCAAACCACGGCGCCAGCCAGGCCACGTTGCCGAAGGGCTTGTGCGCCGACAACGCCGGATGCGCCCTGCCCCAGGTCCAGCCGCCTACATCGGCGCCGTACGCCGCCTGCAAGCGATCGAGCGCGCGCAGCAGCGCCGCCGCCGATTGCGCCTCGCAGCCGGCCGCACCGCACCAATTGCCGTCCTGGCGCTGCAGCACGTCTTCCAGCGTGCTCCTGAAATGGCGTTTGCCATAAAGCGGCCTGAACGTCGCCTCACCGAGCTTGCCGCCCACGATGCCGCGCGTGAGTTCGTCGGCCCAGGCGGCGAACACCAGGGGCGCGGCCTGGTCGGCGCGCATGACGCCGTCAAAGCCGGCCATGGCCTTGCGCGCGGCATCGGCCAAAGGATGGTTCACCGGCTGCGCCAATGTTTTTTGCAGGAAAGGCAGCAACTTCACGGTGGCCGGTGACAGCTGGTCGGCCTGTATTTTTTGCATGGATGCCACGTCGTGCCTGGGCGTGGCAGCCAGCAACTGCTCTATGCGGTCGTGGCGGTAGGGCACGGTCCAGTCCTGGCCGATGAAGAAAGGATAAGCCGGCGGCGTGATGCGCTGGTTGGCCGTGGCCCACCAGCCCCTGGCCTCGATGGCGGCGCGGCCGGCCTCGGGCGTTTGCGCGTAAGGCAGCCAGCCGGCCCAGTCGTAGCGCGCATCCCATCCCGGCGAAGGGGCGATGCCGCGAATGTCGTTGTCGGGTTTGCGCAGCGGCACCTTGCCGGCAGCCTTGAAGGCCACGCCGCCCGAGACGTCGGCCGTGACGACGTTTTGCATGGGCGAGTGGTAAGCCGCGAAGGCGTCCACCAGTTCCTGGGCCGACTGGGCGCGGTTGGCCCGCAGCCCGGCCAGCACCGTCTGGTTGTCGGCGTCGAGCGCGCTCCAGCGCAGCGCGAGCACGTATTTGCGGGTGTCGAGCAGTTCGGCATGCGATTTCTGCACGTCGCTGAGCACCGGGCCGTGGCGGCTTTCGCGCACGTCCAGCAACACGTCGGGCTGGCCCTTGACCTTGATGGTTTCGCGGCGGGTCTCGAAGTCGGCCCAGGCCTCCGCCTTGGAAGCACCGGCGGACGGGATGCGGTACTGGCGCGGGTTAGCCGGGTTGACCTGCTCGAGGTACAGGTCCTGCACATCGGGCGCGGTATTGGTAAAGCCCCAGGCCATTTTCCGGGTGCGGCCCATGACCACAAACGGCAGGCCGGGCAAGGTCGCGCCTATGACGTCCAGCCCGGTGTCATTGCCGCCGGCGGGCGCCTGCAGGCGCGCGAAATACCAGACGGCCGGGGCCGACAGGCCCAGGTGCGGGTCGTTGGCCAGCAGGGGCTTGCCGCTCGCGCTGTGCGCACCGGCCACCACCCAGTTGTTGGAACCCTTGCCGTCCACCTCGCCCAGCGCCCCGGCCCAGCCGTTGATGCCTTGGGCCATGGCGACCGTTGCGGGGGCCGGRCGGCTGCTTGAAACTTTTGGGGTGGCGGGAAGGTCGGTGCGGTACACGCCGAGATCGGCATAGAGCTTGCTGAAATCCGCCCTGGAGGCCGGCTGCTCGCCGGGGTATGGCGGAAACAGCTGCCAGAGTTCGGGGGTCTTGAGCACGCGGGCGGCGGACAGGCGGGCGAATTCGGTACCCCAGTTGCCGCTCAAATCCAGCGCCATCATCAGCGACCAGGCCAGGCTGTCGGTCGGCGACCAGGCCACGCCCAAGGCGCCGCCGGGCTTGACGCCCAGGATGTGGAACTCGGGGGACAAGGCCTGCGATGAACCGGCGTAAAAAGCGTTGATGCCTTCGCTGTAGGCCTGCATGGCCTCTCGCCCCTCGGCGGGCAGGCCCTGCCATTGGCGCTCGGCCGCGCGCACCACGCCCAGCGTGCGCAGCAGCTTGTCGGTGTCCAGCGTGGCCGGGCCGAACACTTCGGAGAGCTCGCCGTGCATCACGCGCCGGTTGAATTCCAGCTGCCAGCCGCGCTCCTGGGCATGCACATAACCGAGGGCGAACCAGGCGTCGCGCGGCGACTGGGCCTTGATGTGGGTGACGTCGGCCGCATCGCGCGCCACGCTCACGCGGGCCCGCAGGCCGGCAGCCTGCAACTCGCCGTCCAGCGCGGGTGTCGCGCGGTAAATATAGATGCCGGCCACCGCCGCGGCGAGCAGAAGCAGCGCAGCCAGGGCGGCTAGAACGCGTTTGAACCAGACCAAGATCATGTTCCCATCAAGTCGCCGTGCGGATCGACGGCGAAGGCGATGAGCCCGCAGCGGACTCTTTGACATCCCGAACCCGGCAGGATGAATGCAGCTTATTTTTTCTGCAAGTGCATTTTGCCGTCGGCGAACTTGAAACTGACGGTGGGGACCGTGAAATCCTCAAAAGGAGCGCCCAGCGCGATCTCGCCTTCGAGCAGCAGCACGCATTCCTGGCGGCGCAGCGCCACCACCGCCGCGCTGTCGGAAAAGCGCACCCAGGTGCCGTAGCTGCTGACGTCTTCGAGGAAGAACTGGCCGGCGCGCCATTCAATCCTGGCATGCCTGCGGGAAACGCGCGGATCCTGCACCACAAAATGCGCGTCCTGGTCGCGCCCCAGGAAGATGGGCAGCTCGGTCGAGGCGAAGGCCGTGTTGATGTCCAGCCAGCACAGTTCTATCAATGCCTGGGCGGCAGCCTGCCGGGCGGGTGGCGGCTCCGTCAGGGTGGCGGGCACCGTGAAAGATTCCGACATGACCTCGGCCTGCCATTCGATGCGATGCACCAGGCAGGCTTCGGTGCGGCCCCGTATTTCCAGAGCGCCCAGGCTCCGTGAGCGCACCAGTGTGTCGGAAGGAAGGTGCTGGATGACAGCGTCGGTGGCCAGGATCTGGTCCGGGCCGGACAGGTCGCTCAGGCGCGAAGCCAGGTTGACGGCGTCGCCGAAGCAGTCGCCGTCCTGCTCGACGATTTCACCGCGCGCCACGCCTGTTTGCAGGCGCATCTTGAGTTGGTCGGGCCAGTTGCGGATGCGGTCGCGGTGGACCCGCTGCAGTTCGGTGACGGCATCGACGGCGTCGGCATTGTCGGGAAACACGGCCAGCACGCCATCGCCCAGGTATTTCACGACGTGGCCGCGGTAGGCCTCGCAGACCTTGCCTATCCACTGGGTCAGGCGTGTGATGGCCTGGGTTGCCTTGGCATTGCCCAGCGATTCAAAAACCCCGGTGCTTCCTGTGAGATCGGCAAAAACGACGGTAACTTCTGCCATAAATCGATGTAACTGCTTGTAGTTCTGGCGCCATTAAAACATAAGTACACATGGAACTTATGACAAACAGCAGTCGGCTCGGCGGTTTTGCCCGGCATCGGCCGGGGCGGACCGGGAATTCAGCTCGCGCTGGGCTTGAGCTGCATGGCCTTGAACTCGAGGAATTCCTCAAAGCCGTACACGCCGTTTTCGCGGCCGTTACCCGACTGTTTGTAACCGCCGAACGGGGCCTGGCCGTTGAAAGGCCCGCCGTTGATGTCCACCTGGCCGGTGCGCAGGCGGCGCGCGACCTTCATCGCGTGCTCGTCGGTGCCGCTCCAGACGGCGCCGCCCAGTCCGTAGATGGTGCTGTTGGCGATGGCCACGGCGTCTTCTTCATCTTTGTAGGGGATGACCACCAGCACCGGGCCGAAGATTTCCTCCTGGGCCAGCGTGTCTGTCGGCTTGATGCCCAGGATGGTGGGCTGGACAAAGTAGCCCTTGGCGATGGCGGGTGCCTCGGCGCCGCCGGCGATCACGTCCGCGCCCTCTTCGATCCCGGTGCGGATGAAACCCAGCACGCGGTCGCGCTGCGAAGCGCTGACCAGGGGGCCGAGCTTGCTGCCCTCTTCCAGGCTGGGGCCGACGCTGAATTTGGCGATGGCGGCCTGGGCCAGCGCCTTGACTTCCTCATAGCGGCCGGCCGGCACCAGCAGCCGAGTGTGGGCCGAGCAGGTCTGCCCGCTGTTGAGCATGCAGGCCGACACCGTGCCCTTGACGGCCGCTTCGAAGTTGGCGTCGTCCAGCACCACACTGGCCGACTTGCCGCCCAGCTCCAGCGCAACCCGTTTGATGGACTGGCTGGCCAGCTCGCCCACGCGTTTGCCGGCGCGGGTGGAACCGGTAAAGCTCACCATGTCGACTTCCGGGTGCGTGGCCAGGACTTCGCCCACCACTGGGCCCATGCCGTTGACCAGGTTGAACACGCCGGGCGGAAGGCCCGCCTCGTGGATGATCTCGGCCAGGATCATGGCGTTGACCGGCGCGATTTCGCTGGGTTTGAGCACCACGGTGCAGCCGGCCACCATGGCCGGCGCGATTTTCAGCGTGATCTGGCTCAGCGGGAAATTCCAGGGCGTGATGCAGCCCACCACGCCGATCGCTTCGCGCACCACGAGGGAGTTGCCGACCTGCTTTTCCCACTCAAACTGGCGCGCCACCTTGGCGAAGTTGCCCCAGTGCCAGGCCGGGCCGCCCACCTGGACGGCACGCGCCATCTTCAGGGGCATGCCCACTTCGCGGGCAATCGCCACGGCCAGGTCCTCGGTTCGCGCCTTGACGCCGGCCGCCACCTTGTCGAGGTAGGCGGCGCGGGTTTCGACCGGCAGGGCTGACCAGCCGTCGAAAGCCGCGCGGGCCGCCAGCACGGCGGCTTCAGCCTCCGCCGCGGTGCCGGCCGGCACCGTCGCCATCAGGGCTTCGGTGCTGGAATCGTGGACGGGCAGGGTTTCGGAGGACTGGGCCTTGACCCATTGGCCGTTGATGTAATGCGCGGGATAGGCGGTCATTTGTGTGCTCATAGGGATCCGGGGAGGGCCTGAAACAGGCGGGAAAAGAGGTGAATAATGCCGAAAAAATCCGGGAGTGACTTTCGACTCACAGGTGAAATTACCTGTAAGCCTAAAGATTTAAACAATGTTCAATTCCAGAATCGACATGACATCTAGTTACTAACTCCTTGATTCATTTGTTGTTTTGCGTTAACCATTTCACACAAAACACCTTGCATATCCTTAGATGTCGTCTTAATCTAACAGAAGACGACGTTCCATGGGAACGCAGATAAATACCCACGGGATGCTCCGGTAGAAAGTTGTGAAACACATGCGCTGGTTAAAACCGAATATCAAAAGCAGCTTCATGGCACTGCTGGGCTCCGGCGAGGTCACGCCTTCCATACTGGAAGACCGCACCGAGGACATCCGCCAGTTCATCCTCGACGAACTCGGCGAGTTCGGCGAAAAGCACTATCCCAAGATCACCCGCCGCGTGCGTTATGCCCAGGACATCCAGGGCCTCTGGTACACCCGCGGCGACGTCATGGCGGTGTTGGCGGCCATGCACGGTGAGACCATCGCCCGTGAAAAAGTCAGCCGCATCAGCGACAAATTCAAGGGCATGTTGCCCCGCGGCCTGAGTTCGCGGCCCAGCCCGCTCACCACGTAACTTTTTTCCTTCGTTCTGCTCTTTTTCTTCTCCAGTTTCCTCTAGTTTCTTCCTGGCCTCCAAGGCAACTTTTTAAACCAGCTTCTAGCTGGTTTATTTTTGTCCGCTCTCAGCCGGCGCCCGGCGCGCCGGCCCTCCGCTCAATGCGCTTCGTGCGCTCCGTGCAGGTGGCCCCAGAGCACAAAGGCATCGCGCCCCTCCACCGCCAGCGTGGTTTTCAGGCCCACGGGCAGCATCACCTTGGTCGGCACATGGCCGAAAGGCAGGCCCGTCAGCACACGCGCCTTGACCTTGCTTTGCAGCCAGGCGATGACCGACGCCAGCTTGAAGCCCTTGTCGTGCGGCACCAGGGAATAGTTGGTGAACTGCCCGAAGATGATGGCTTTTTGCTGCGCCAGCACGCCGGCGTGCAGCAGCTGCGTGAGCATGCGTTCCACACGGTATGGATGCTCGGCAACGTCCTCGATGAACAGGATCCCGCCTTTGACGGCCGGCAGGTAGGGTGTGCCCACCAGCGAGGACAGCATGGCCAGGTTGCCGCCCCAGAGCACGGCGTCCTTGACCATGAAATCGGCCGCCGGCTTCGCATCCGCGGCCGGTTTGGGCAGTTGCCAGCCCGTGCCCTCGCCCTGCCCCGTGATCAGGTCGTCAAAACAGGCCTCGGTGATGTCGTCCGGCGCCTTGGCGCCGAAATCCTCACCCAGCGCGGGGCCGGCCCAGGTCACGGCGCCGGTCTTGGCCATCACGGCCAGCTGGAAGGCCGTGAAGTCGCTCAGGCCGACAAAACGCGTGCCGCCCGCGATGGCTTTGGCGACCGCTTTGTATTGAATGCCCGGCAGGATGCGCGTGAGGCCGTAGCCGCCGCGGGAAATCAGGGCCACGTCGGCGCCGCTGGCGGCCGCGCGGTGGATGCCGGCCAGCCGGGTGTCGTCGTCGCCGGCAAAACGCTGGTGGCGCGCGAGTGCGTCGGGATCAATTTCAACTTCATGGCCCAGGGCGGTGAGGCGCTGCACGCCGCGCTTGAAAGCGGCCTTGTCGCGCACCGCGCTGGAGGGGGAGTAGATGTAGATATGTTTTTTCACGGCTGCAAGTATCCCACTGTCGCCCCTCCTCCCTTGCCGCCTTGGCTGCAGGTATAAACGGGCCACCATGATGCTGTATGTGCTGGACCTCCTGGGCGTTGCCGTCTTTGCCGTGAGCGGCGCGCTGGCGGCCGGGCGCCTCCAGTTGGACCTGCTGGGCGTGCTGGTGCTGGCGGCTTTGACCGCCATAGGCGGCGGCACCCTGCGCGACCTGCTGATGAACCGGCACCCGGTGTTCTGGATGGCCAGGCCGGCCTACCTGCTGGTGATAGCCGCGGCGGCGCTGGGCACCATGCTGTATGTGCAGGTGCTGCCAATCCCGTCGCAGGCCTTGCTGGTGGCCGATGCGCTCGGGCTGGCGCTGTTCGCGCTGTCGGGCGCGCAGCTGGCCGAAGCCGCGCGGCTGTCACCGGTCATCGTGGTGGTGATGGGCACCATGACGGGGGTGGCGGGCGGCCTGATGCGCGACGTCTGCAGCAACCAGGTGCCGCTGTTGCTGCGCCAGGACATCTACGCCAGCGCGGCGATCGCCGGGATCGCGCTTTACCTGGCCTTGAAGGCGATGGGACTCAAGCCTTCATGGGCCTTTGGCATCGGGCTGGCGGCGGTGGTTGCATTGCGGCTCAGCGCCATCTTCATGGGCTGGCATCTGCCGGTCTTCAAGCTGCCGGGCTGAAAACCGCCAGGGCCTGCCGCGCGACCGGCTCGCCGTGCTCCTGCACAAAATGCCCGGCCTGCGCAAGCACCATGGGCTCTCCACAGCCGCGAATCATCGCCTGCAGCTCGCGCATGACGGGCGGGCCCAGCACCGGGTCCTGCGCGCCCACCACCATCAGGGTTTTGCCCGTCCAGCCGTTTTGCCAGAAGCTGCGCGCTTGCCGCGAGACGGCGGCGCCATCGGCCCCGGGGCTGTCCGGCACCATGGGCGGGAAGGCGCGCAAGGCCGCGCGGTGGCCCTTGTCCGGAAAGGGGGTGTTGTAGGCCGCGCACTCTGCGGCGCTCATCTGCGGGTTGCCGCGCGCGAACAGCCTGGCCACGTCGAACTCCGGGTTTTTCGCGCACATCTCGCGCCAGGCCACAAAGCCGGCGGGCAGTGGCGCGTCACCGGTGCCCAGCGTCGTGTTCATGACCAGCAGTCCGGTGTAGCGCTGCGGCGCCTCCATCGGCAGCGTGAGGCCCAGCAGGCCGCCCCAGTCCTGTACCACCAGCACCACGTTGTGCAGGTCAAGGCGCTCGACCAGCTCCAGCAGAATCTGGCGGTGGATGCTGAAGCTGTGGAAGCCATCTTTTTTGGGCTTGTCGCTTTTGCCGAAGCCGATCAGGTCGGGCACGACCACACGGTGCCCGGCTTCCAGCAGTACCGGAATCATTTTGCGGTAAAGGTAGCTCCAGGCCGGGTTGCCGTGCAGGCACAAGTAGGTCTGGCCGCCCTCGCCTTCCTTGCCTTCATCCAGGTAATGCATGCGCAATCCGCCCAGGGCCGGCAGGTCGCTGACATAGCGGGCTTGCCAGGGATAGCCCGGTAAATCGTCGAAGGCGGCCTCGGGCGTACGCAGTGCATCGTCGCGCAATGGATGGGCAAGCCGCGACTCTTCGCGCTTGTCGGCCCGGCGCTGCCGGAAAAAGGCTTGCAAGGGCTCGCCGCACTCCTGAGCCAGGACACCTCCCTGCAGCTTGGTCTGGTGGTTCAGCCGGGATTCGGCAAACAGGTTGAGCACCGAGCCGCCCGCGCCGGTCTTAGGGTCGGCCGCGCCGAACACCACGCGCTTGAGGCGGGCGTGCAGCATGGCGCCGCTGCACATGGCGCAAGGCTCCAGCGTGACGAAGAGTTCGCAGTCGTCGAGCCGGTAGTTGCCCAGCACCCGCGCCGCGGCACGCAGTGCCACGATCTCGGCATGGGCCGTCGGGTCATGGCCGTCCACCGGCGCATTGCGGCCGCTGGCAATGACCTCGCCGCGCCGGACCACCACCGCGCCCACGGGTACTTCACCCGCGGCGGCGGCCTGGCGCGCCTCGGCCAGGGCCTGCTGCATGAAAATCTCGTCACTCATCGGATGGCAATGGCAGTGGCAGCCGGCGGCCTTATTTCTCTTCGGGCATGGGACGCGCCTGCTGCAGGGCGCCCTCCACGGCCTGCTTGACCTGCTGCTGGGCTTGCTGGCTTTGCACCTGCGGCGGCGCGTCGGCGGAAACGGCGGGCATGCCGGGGGCCGCCGGAACGGTGACCTGGGTGCCCAGTTGTTTTTTGACCAGCAGGCCCACGATGGCCAACGCCACCAGCAGGCCCACGATGCTGAAAATACCGCGCATATCAAGCCTCCTTTGGGGTGTCGCTGCCCGTCGCCATGCCCAGGCGGTCCATCCAGGCCGCCAGGGCCCGCTCGTCCTCATTGCCAGCGGCGTACATGGCGTGCATCGCGGCATGCGACTCGCGCCTGTGCTGGTTGATTTTGACCTTGCATTGGAAATCGGTCACCTGCAGCTCAAAGCCCACGATGCCGGCCAGCATCTTGTGGGCAAACTCCTCGCCCAGGTCGCGCCACTGCTGGGCATAAGGCGGCTCGTGGTCGCCTATGAGAGTTTTGAGCAGCTTGTCCTTGGCCGCCGGATCTTCGACCAGCGTGGCCTGCACGGTGCAATGCACGGCCACGTAATTCCAGGTCGGCACCCGCGCCAGGTCGGGGTAGACCTTGGGCGACAGGTAGGCATGCGGCCCGAGGAAGGTCACGACAGCCTGGGGCCGTGCCTGCAGGTAGCGCCAGTGCGGATTGGGCTTGGCCACATGGCCCAGCAGCACCATCTGCTCGCCGCGTTCTTCCAGGTGCAGCGGCAGATGGGTCACATAAGGCAGGCCCGCGTCATCCACGCTGATCAGGCTGGCGAAGGGGTGCTCGGTGATCAGCGCCGCGGCCTGGGCGCGGTCGCCTTTGAATTGGGGTGGCAGGTACATGGCCTGAAGCATAGGCCAAAAACCGGAATTTCAGGCCGTCCGCACCGCGCACCATGGTATTCGCGCGACAAGGAAAATCGGGTCCTGCCTACAGCGGGGCCGGCCCGACAGCGCACAAACTGGCCTCGCCGCAGGGCATTGAAGCGCAGCACAGGCATGAAACATCCCCGGATCCGCATCGGCATCTCAGGCTGGCAATACGCCGGCTGGCGCGGTGTGTTCTACCCGCCGGGGTTGGTCCAGGCGCATGAACTCGCATTCGCCTCTCGCGCCATGCAGACCATCGAGATCAACGGCTCGCACTATTCGCTTCAGCGCCCCAGCAGCTACCAGCGCTGGCATGACGAAACGCCGGACGGTTTTGTCTTCAGCGTGAAGGCACCGCGCTACCTGACCCACATGCTGCGCCTCGAAGGCGACGGTGTGCCGGTCGCGCTGGCCAACTTCCTCGCCTCGGGGATTTTTAAGCTGCGCGGCAAGCTCGGCCCCCTGCTCTGGCAGTTTCCGCCCGGCATGCCCTTCAAGCCCGAGGTGTTCGAGGCCTTTTTGCACTTGCTGCCGCGCGACACCGAGGCCGCTGCGCAGTTCGCGCGCCGCCACCACAACAGCCACGTGCACCACCCCTGCCTGGAAATCGACCGCAAGCGCCGGCTCAGGCATGCGATTGAAATCCGCCACCCGGGCTTTTGCGAAGAATCCTTCGTCAAGATGCTGCGCCGCCACGGCGCCGCGCTGGTGGTGTCCGAGGCGGTGGCCGACTGGCCCTATGCCGAGGACCTGACGGCAGATTTTGTCTACCTGCGGCTGCACGGGCCGGACACGCTTTACGGCGGCCGCTACAGCGACAAGGCGCTGGACCGCTGGGCTGCACGCATCAGCACCTGGGCAGCAGGCGGCGAACCAGAAGACGCACAACGCATCTCCGCCAGGCCTGCACGGGCGCGGGCCAGCCGCGAGGTGTTCTGTTATTTCGACAACGACCAGAAAGTACGGGCGCCCTTCGACGCGCGCCGGCTCACCGAAAGGCTGATGCCCGAAGAAACGCTGTCGCTAGAGCCGCTGGACCGGCAAGGCGGCATGTTCGACTCATAAAGCCTATGCCCCGGCCGGGCCCGACAGCGGCCAGCGCGCCAGGTGGACGTGGCGGGTTTCACCCAGCAGGCTGTGCACCAGCACGACCTCACCGGCCGTCCAGGCCACGGGCGGCACAGGCGTGGCGCCCAGCAGGCTGTCGTCGTACAGCAAGGTCACGTGCGGCGTGTAGCCGGGCTTGGCCCACTGCCCCAGGTTGGCCTTCTTCAGCGCCGTGCCCAGCACCTTGTGGAAAGCCATCAAAGCCGAGAGGTCCCGGTCGTCGCCGCGCAGCACCAGCGGCCGGTTGCGCGGCGTGCTGGCGAAGCTTTCCGCGCGGTTAAAGCTGACGGCGAAGGGCGGCGTCTCGGCAGCGGCTTCGGCGGCGGCCGCGTGGGCCTGCCTTACGACGTCGGGCGGCAAGCCGGCGTAGTCGCCCAGATGGTTCAGGGTGATGTGGAAGCGCGCGGCTTCCAGCGGCCGGCCGCGCAGAGCGTGGGCATTGCGAATTTGCGCGGCGAGTTCCGCTATTTGCAGCGCGGTTTCTGACGGGGGAAACAGCGCCAGGAACAGGCGGTCGGTGGGTTTGGCTTCTTCAAAACCTGGAAATGAGGATTGTGCGGTCATGGCTCAAGCGCTCACGCGCGCTCCATCATCAATAAATCATCAGACTTCATACATTTGAAGCACGGCTTGCCCAATTGGCGAGAAACTGGGTGACTTTATCTTCGATACCACTCTCCACGGTTCTCAGGCGAAGCAAAGGAATATTGCTCTTATTCAAGATGCTGTTCTTCAATGCATCCCGCTCTGCCTGTTCCGGCCTGTCGTGAGAGCCGCCATCGACTTCGATCACACCCAGAGGCGTTTTCCCCACCTTGAAATAGAGCACAAAATCACAACTGGCGCGGTTTTTCATAAATGCCTGCTCTCGCGCCGTCAATGCTGCGTTGGTCGATGAGGCGACCTGGTTCAGCGCGATCTGGAAGTGAAACGTCAGCGCCTGGCACGACGCGCCAGACATCGCGTCCCGCAACACCTGTGCCACGATCTGCTCGGATTTGAACCGTGAATCTACGGGCCGTAGCCTGGCATTGAGCCGCTCCAGGGATTGGTCGTACTCCCGATACAGCAGATCGAAGGCCGAAACCACGGGAGCGCGCAGAATCTGTTTTTCGTCCGCGTAGTACTCGACGTAGCGCACCAATGCGGCGATAGGTCCATTGTTCGCGACAAAAACCTCATCCCCCGTCACCAGGGTGAATTTGTTCTTGGCCCTCGACACCGCCACATTGACCATGCGCGCGTCATCCACGAAATCCAGTCGGGCCTGGCTTTCCCGCGTCTTATCCAACACGGTGGAGAAGACGATCTCATCACACTCCCTGCCCTGGAACTTGTGCACGGTGTCTTTCACGAAATCCGCCGGCAAGCACGAATCAGAAAGAACAACTTGCGCCCTGAAAGGGGCGATGAAGCCCCTGCCGTCTCCATCCAACCCTGCGGGCTCTCCTTCGCCCTCGAGCATCTTGAGCAACGAGTCCAGTTCCCTGAGGTTCGTGTTTTTCCGGGCATGGTTTCCCCTGGCGGTGACGAGCAAGCTTAGGGATGCTTCGCCGCGGTCCTGCGTCATCGGAATCAGTTCGTTCTCATAGAACTGCTGGTTGCAGAACTGGATGATCCTGGGGTGGCATCGGTAGTGCTCTTTCAGCAGGGTCCTGGGCAGCATTTGCTTGAAAACGCCGATGCTCGAATCGAGCAGACTGTATTTCTCGCAATCGTATCCATCAACGGGCGCCGCCAGGCCCAGCTTCACGGGAATGTGCGCCAGCTGCTTCCGATCACCAACAATGACCACATTCTTCGCGCAACCCAGCGCCAATATTCCTGGGACGATGTCTTGCTGGGAGGCTTCGTCGATGATGACGTAGTCGAGCATCGCCCCGGCCTCCATCGAGTTGACGATGGAGTGCGTGCTGCTGCCGATGATCGGAAAACGCTTCAGGAACGCATCGAAGTCTGACCGGTAAGTTCGCTCATCGAAGGTTCGCGAATCCTGGATATTTTCATGGAGATGGCGTTTCAGATACCGCATCGAACCCACCGTCAATTTCTCCAGCAGTGCCGTGAAATTCCCGCGCTCCAAGGACCCATGGCATGCGGCCAAGGCCGCGCCCTTCTCCCGCAGCACCTTGTCGTAGTAGTGCATCTGCAAGGAATAGAAGACAGACCGGCGCTTTTCTCCATCACCGAAAGGCTTGGTTCTGAATATCCTAAAGTTAAACAGCAGTTCAACCCTGTCCTTGAGCCTGATGCGCTGTCCCGCAAGATGGGACAGATAGGCCATCAGATCCGCCGTCTTTCGTGGGGACAACCCATATTTCTCCAAGGATGCAGGGCTCCGCACCCCATTTTCCTGCTGCCACTGCAGAAGATAGCGCCGCTCTATGAGCAACTCATCTATCTCGGCTTTGAGTTGCGCAACAGTGTTGTGGGCGCTCAGGTGCTGCCTCAACTGTGCCAGCGTCGCCTGAAGGTCCTCCATCGTGGTCGCAGCTTCGGGCTCGCCCGACGGCACGAGGGGAATACTGGCGAAGAAGTCCTTTTGGTTGTCCTTGCTCCCGAGTCGGGCGACCAGGTAATCCAAGCCGAATTTCTCTAGCTTTTCATAGACATTCTTCACCGCCGCATTGTTGTTGGACACCACCGCGATCGTTTGACCCCGCAAAAGGACATTGGCGATAATGTTCAAGATCGTCTGCGTCTTGCCCGTCCCAGGCGGCCCCTCGATCAGACTGATCTGCGCATTGAAAGCCTGCTCAACCGCCGTGAGTTGGCTTTCGTTGACACCAAACGGGTAGATCAGTTGCTTAACCTGCTTCTGCCTGCCATTGATCCCCATGCAGTAGGCATACAAGGCAGTGTCAGCACAGGCAGGCAGCTTTTGCAGTTGGCGCGCCACATTGGCCGCGATCTGTTCTTGATCCGCCGACGCCCCGCTGTCCACCCGGGCATTTACCACGGAAAGGAAGTAGCGGAATATCGGTCCATCCTTCATCTCCGTCTGCGAGACGAATTCAATCCCGTCCAGCTTATGAACGTAGATCTTGGAGCTTCCCGGATACTGGATAGCGGCGTATTTCTCGCCATAAACCATCGCCTTTTCGATGGTCTTGATGACTGAACTGCCCTTTTTTAGAAAGAGCTTCTCACCCAACTCCCGGGTGGGAGCGATCTTGCAGTCACTGAGCGGACGGGTAAAGGTTTTTTTGGAAAGGAAATGGCAAGTCAACGCCAACGCCTGGTGCGTGTCGCTCCATTGAATCGTCCAGTCTCTGATTTGCCGAGTCCTGTCTTCGCCACAGACATGGATAGAGACCATGGACATTCTTTACACGCTCATTCCCACTCAATCGTCGCCGGTGGCTTGCTGCTGACGTCGTAGGTGACGCGGTTGATGCCACGCACTTCGTTGATGATGCGGCCGGAGACCTTTTTGAGCAGCGCGTAGGGCAGTTCGGCCCAGTCGGCCGTCATGAAGTCGCTGGTCTGCACGGCGCGCAGGGCCACCACGTAGTCGTAGGTGCGGCCGTCGCCCATCACGCCCACGCTTTTGACCGGAAGAAACACGGTGAAAGCCTGGCTGGTGAGCTCGTACCAGGTCTTGCCGGTGGCGGCGTCCTTGAAGTTGCGCAGCTCTTCGATGAAGATCGCATCGGCGCGGCGCAGCAGGTCGGCGTATTCCTTTTTGACTTCGCCGAGGATGCGCACACCCAGGCCGGGGCCTGGGAAGGGATGGCGGTAGACCATGTCGTGCGGCAGGCCCAGCGCCACGCCGAGTTCGCGGACTTCGTCCTTGAACAGCTCGCGCAGGGGTTCGAGCAGCTTCAGGCCCAACTGTTCGGGCAGGCCGCCCACGTTGTGGTGGCTCTTGATGGTGACGGCTTTTTTGCTCTTGGCGCCGCCGGACTCGATGACGTCGGGGTAAATCGTGCCCTGGGCCAGCCATTTGGCGCCTTTGTGGCCGCCGTCGCCGGCCTTGAGGCGGGCGGCCTCGGCCTTGAACACCTCGACGAACTCGCGGCCGATGATCTTGCGCTTGGCCTCGGGCTCGCTCACACCGGCCAGGTGGCCGAGGAACTGGTCGCTGGCATCGACGCGGATCACTTTGGCATGCAGCTTGCCGACAAACATGTCCATCACCATGTCGCCTTCATTGAGGCGCAGCAGGCCGTGGTCGACGAAGACGCAGGTCAGCTGGTCGCCGATGGCGCGGTGGATCAGGGCCGCGGCCACCGATGAATCGACGCCGCCCGACAGGCCCAGGATGACCTCTTCGTCGCCGACCTGCTGGCGGATTTTCTCGACGGCTTCGCTGATGTAGTCGCCCATGACCCAGTCCTGGCGCGTGCCGCAGATCTCGAGCACAAAGCGCTTGAGGATGGCGTTGCCCTGCTTGGTGTGCGTGACCTCGGGGTGGAACTGCACCGCGTAGAAGCGGCGCTCTTCATCGGCCATGCCGGCGATGGGGCAGGAATCGGTGGACGCCATGAGCTTGAAGCCGGGCGGCATTTCGGTGACCTTGTCGCCGTGGCTCATCCAGACGTCGAGCATGCCCTGGCCTTCGGGCGTGGTGTAGTCGGCGATGTCTTTCAGCAGCGCGGTGTGGCCGCGGGCGCGCACGTCGGCCGAGCCGAATTCACGCTTGTGGCCGCCTTCGACCTTGCCGCCCAGCTGGTGGGCCATGGCTTGCATGCCGTAGCAGATGCCCAGTACCGGCAGGCCCAGCTCAAACACGGCTTGCGGCGCCTTGTCGGTGGTTTCCTCGTAGATGCTGGCGTGGCTGCCGGAGAGGATCACGCCCTTGAGCGTGCCGTCCTTGGCGTATTCGCGGACCCATTCGTCGCTGACGTCGCAGGGATGGACTTCGCAGAAGACGTGGGCGTCGCGCACGCGGCGGGCGATCAACTGGGTGACCTGTGAGCCGAAATCGAGGATGAGGATTTTCTGGTGTTGCATGAGGGGCTTCTTCAAGGCAAAAAAAGAAAGGGCGTCTATCAAGACGCCCTGGCCGGCTGGGTCACTTTCAATCAGCGCGGTAGTTGGGTGCTTCTTTGGTGATCTGCACGTCGTGTACGTGGCTTTCGCGAATGCCGGCAGAGGTGATTTCGACGAACTCGGCCTTGTCGCGCATGTCCTCGATGGTGGGGCAACCGCAGTAGCCCATGCTGGCCCGCAGGCCGCCGGCCATCTGGAACACGATGGCGACCATGGAGCCTTTGTAGGGTACCCGGCCTTCGATGCCTTCGGGCACCAGCTTGTCGGCGTTCGGGTTGCCGGTGCTCGATTCCTGGAAGTATCGGTCGGCGCTGCCCTGCTGCATGGCGCCTATGCTGCCCATGCCGCGGTAGCTCTTGTAGCTGCGGCCCTGGAACAGGATGACCTCGCCCGGTGCCTCTTCGGTGCCGGCGAACATGCCGCCCATCATCACGGTGTTGGCGCCGGCTGCGATGGCCTTGGCGATGTCGCCGCTGTAGCGGATGCCACCGTCGCCGATCAGCGGGACGCCGGTGCCGCGCAGCGCGGTGGCGACGTTGTCGATGGCCATGATCTGCGGCACGCCGACGCCGGCGACGATACGGGTGGTGCAGATGCTGCCGGGGCCTATGCCGACCTTGACGCCGTCTGCACCGGCTTCCACCAGCGCCAGCGCGGCCGCGCCGGTGGCGATGTTGCCGCCGATGACGTCGACCTGCGGGTAGTTCTGCTTGACCCAGCGCACCCGGTCGAGCACGCCCTTGCTGTGGCCGTGGGCGGTGTCCACGACGATGGCATCGACGCCGGCTTTCACCAGGGCTTCGACGCGCTCTTCGGTACCCTCACCCACCCCGACAGCGGCGCCTACGCGCAGCTGGCCGTGCGAGTCGCGCGCGGCATTCGGGAAGGTGGTCTGCTTGGTGATGTCCTTGACGGTGATCAGGCCCTTGAGCTCGAAGTTGTCATTAACCAGCAACACGCGTTCGAGGCGATGCTTGTTCAGCAGCGCCTTGGCGTCGGACAGCGAGGCAGTTTCGGAAATGGTGATGAGGCGCTCGCGCGGCGTCATGATGGTGCTGACCGGCACGTCCATGCGCGATTCGAAGCGCATGTCGCGTCCCGTGACGATGCCGACGACACGGCCGCCGTCGATGACCGGGAAGCCGGAGATGCCGAGCTGTTCACTTAGCGCCATGACCTGGCGCACGGTGTGGGTGGGGGTGATGACGACCGGGTCGCGCAACACGCCGCTTTCGTAGCGCTTGACCTTGGCGACTTCAGCGGCCTGCTGCTGGGCCGTGAGGTTTTTGTGAACGATGCCTATGCCGCCTTCCTGGGCGATGGCGATGGCCAGCCGGGCTTCGGTGACCGTGTCCATGGCCGCCGACACGAGCGGCAGGTTCAGGCGGATGTTTCGGGAGAATTGGGTGGAAAGTGAAGTGTCCTTGGGCAGGACCTGGGAGAACGCTGGCACCAACAATACGTCGTCGAAGGTGAGCGCTTTGCCGAGTAGGCGCATAGGGATGGCTCCAAAAACACGATTGTACCCTTGTCGCAAAGACCCGTCGGTACTAACCCCTAGCCACCTTCCGGTGCGGTTTGGCCGCCGTTGCGCCCAGGTTGTAAAAAGGCAGCTTTGCCGGCGCTTTGCTTCCGAATACGCCGAAAACCGCGCCACACAGCGCTACACTGGCGAAATGGACCTCAAACTCGTCTCAAGAACCCTCATACTGGCCATCGCCGGCGGCGCTTTTTCAGTCACCGCCCTGGCGCAATGGCAATGGATAGACAAGGATGGCCGCAAGGTCTACAGCGACCGCTCGCCGCCGGCCGACATCCCCGAAAAAAGCATCCTGAAGATGCCGCGCGGAGCCAAGGGAAAATCCGTCGTGGTGACGCCCGTTGACGACCCGGCGGCGGCTCCCGCCGCTGCAGCCTCGGCGGCAGCGACCAAAACCGCCGCCAATGCCCCCAAGCTGACCGGCAAGGATGCGCAGCTCGAAGCCAAGAAAAAGCAGGCTGAAGACGAAGAAGCCGCCAAAAAGCAGGCTGAGCAGGAAAAAGTCGCAAAAGCCAAGACGGACAATTGCGAACGGGCAAAAAAATCGCTGGCCGGCTTCCAGTCAGGCCAACGGATTCCCTACACCAATGCCAAGGGTGAGCGCGACTACATGGATGACAAGGCCAGAGCGGCGGAAGTCACTCGCATCCAGGGCATTGTGGCCAGCGACTGCAAATAAAAGGAAGGCGACAGGCCGACGGCCCCGCCCTTCCCTCTTCGTCTAATACCCGGCCTTGGCGCCGGCCCGGGTTTTGGCAAACAGCCCGGCGCTCTTGGCGCCCTGCCGGTTGAAGCGCTCGCGGCGCGCCACCTTGGGGTCCACACGCAGGCCGCGGTAAATTTCAACCCGGTCCTGGTCCCGCAGCACATGTCCCGGCGTGGTTTTGCGGCCCCAGATGCCCAGGACCAGGCGGCCGCCCCGCAACTCCGTAAACTCATCGAGCACCCCGCTGGCCGCCAGCGCCCGGGCCACCGTCGCGCCGGCCGGGAGTTCCAGCGACCATTCGCGCACCTGCCGCGGCGCGGGTGAATAAACCAGGCTGATGGTGAGCGGCGCGCCGCCCTCAGGGCTCGCCATAGACGTCCGACGCTCTTTTGACAAAAGCATCGACCAGGCTGCCCGCGATCTTGTCGAACACGGGGCCGACCAGCGCCGCCAACGCGGCATTGTCGAAGTCATATCGCAGGCTGAACTCGACCTTGCAGGCCCTTTCGCTGCCTTTTCCCACAGTCGTGAAATCCCAGTGGCCGTCGAGTTTGGAAAAGGGGCCGTCAACCAGCTTCAGGCTGACCTTGCGGTCTTTTTCGTGGACGTTGCGGGTGGTGAAACTTTGCGAGAGGCCGGCGATAGACAGGCCTATCTTTGCCGTCATGCCGTGCGCATCTTCCTCCAGCACCGAGGCCTGGTCGCACCACGGCAAAAACTCGGGATAACGGGCCACGTCGGTGACCAGGGCGTACATCTCGGCGGCGCTGTACCAGATTAAAACGGACTTGTGAACGGTTTTCATACAATCGAGGGCTGGGCGCAATTGTATTGGCACTGTACTTTCCGGTTTTCGCCCCTATCTTTTATCCATGGCCACCAAAGAAGCATCCTCCTCCAAAAAAACGGCCGCAACGCCTTCCGCAAACCTTTCCCCCAAGGCCGCGGCCGCTGCCGTGCGCATCGCCGACAACAAAAAAGCCCTCTTCAACTACCACATCGAGGAGCGCTTTGAGGCTGGCATGGTGCTGGAAGGCTGGGAAGTGAAGTCCCTGCGCGAAGGAAAGGTGCAGCTCACCGACGGCTATGTGGTGGTGCGCGGCGGCGAGCTGTTCATCATCGGCTGCCAGATCAACCCGCTGGGCACGGCCTCCACCCACGTGCGGCCCGACTCGGTACGCACCAAGAAGCTGCTGATGCACAAGGAAGAGATCCGCAGGCTGATCGGCAAGGTCGAGCAAAAAGGTTTCACCCTGGTGCCGCTGAACATGCACTGGAAGGCCGGCAAGGTCAAATGCGAGATCGGCCTGGCCAAGGGCAAGGGTGAGCACGACAAGCGCGACACCATCAAGGACCGCGAAGGCAAGCGCGAGGTCGAGCGCGCCATGAAGTCCCGCAACCGCTGACCGCCGGCCCTTCGGGGCCGGTCATAAAAGAATTTCCGGTGCCATGGAATAAACCGCGCACCGTGGCTGTTTACTCCAGTGCAGGCTGCTTTTGCCTGATTTGCCTGAACACACCGGAGATTCCCATGAAACTGCTTCCCATTGCCCTGTTGACCGCCGGCCTGATCGGCCTCTGCGCCTCCGCGAGCGCCCAAAGCCCGGCCAAGGCCGCCGACGGCGTGCTGGTCGGCCCCAACGGCATGACCTTGTACGTGTTTGACAAGGACACGGCCGACAAATCGGTCTGCAACGGCGGCTGCGCCACCAACTGGCCTCCGCTGATGGCCGCCGACGCCGACAAGGCCGCCGGCGACTACACCATCATCACCCGTGACGACGGGAAAAAGCAGTGGGCCCTGAAGGGCAAGCCGCTGTATTACTGGGCCAAGGACACCAAGCCGGGCGACAAGACCGGCGACAACGTGGGCACCGTCTGGCACGTCGTCAAGCCCTGACGCCGCACGCCTGCCGCACCTCCCGCTACGATGGCAGCAGGCTTTGCCTGACGCATGACCCACTTTCCGCTGACCGATCACATCCCCAGCCTGCGCCGCTATGCGCGCGCGCTGACGGGCGATGCCTGGGCGGCCGACGACCTGGTGCAGGACACGCTGGAGCGTGCCTGCTCCAGGTGGCGGCTGTGGCTGGCGGGCAGCGACCTGCGTGCCTGGCTGTTCACGCTGATGCACAACATCTTCGTCAACCAGCTTCGCCGCTCCCTGCGGCAGGCGGCCGCGGGCGCCACGGTCAACGTCGAGGAGGTCGAGAACGAACTGGCGGCGCCGGAGGCGGGCACGGCCCAGTCGTTGGACCTGCAGCGCTGCCTGCTGCGCCTGCCGGAAGACCAGCGGGCCGTGCTGCTGCTGGTCAGCCTCGAAGACCTCAGCTACGAGGAGGTCGCCAAAATCACCGGCGTGCCGGTCGGGACGGTCATGTCCCGCCTGTCGCGCGCACGCAGCCGCCTGCGCGAATTGATGGACGGCCCGGCCCCGGTGACCGCCGGCGCACCGGCCCAGCTCAGGCGCCTGAAGTAAAGGCAGGACCTCCATGGAAAAAACCCACGACACAACGCACGCCCCCCACGGCGAACTCCTGCACGACCGCATCAACGCCCTGGTCGACGGCTGGCTGCCGCCCACCCGGCAGGCTGAACTCGAAGCGCAGCTGGGCGAAGACGCCGCCGCCCGCTCGACCCTGCAAGCCTGGAAAGCCCAACGCGAGGCCCTGCGAGCCCTGCACCGCCCGCTGCTGGATGAAGCCATCCCCGACGCCTTGCTGGCCGCCGCGCGCCGCGGCCAGGCCGGCAGGCAGCAAGTCGAGCAATGGCGGCGCTGGGGCGGCATGGCGGCGGCTGTGATGCTGGCTTTTGGCGTGGGCTGGCTGTCGCATGGGCAGCTCGGTAGCCCCGCGCCGCAGCAACTCGCCTYGGCGCGGTCGACGCAATCCTTTGTGCACCAGGCTTCGCTGGCGCACGCCGTGTTTTCGCCCGAGGTGCGCCATCCTGTCGAAGTCACGGCCGCGCAGCAGGACCACTTGGTGCAGTGGCTGTCCAAACGCGTGGGCCGGCCGCTGAAGGTGCCGGTGCTGGCGGCGGAAGGTTACGAGCTGGTCGGCGGCAGGCTGCTGTCCGGTGACGGCGGGGCCCGCGCGCAGTTCATGTTCCAGAACACGGCCGGCTTGCGCCTGACTTTGTACCTGGGTGCCGTGGATGCGGCTTCTCCTGCCGCATCGGTACCCAAGCCGCCGTCCGACGCTGCCCGGGAAACCGCCTTCCGCTACAGCGGCGACGGCCCGGTGCCCTCGTTTTACTGGGTGGACCAAGGCTTCGGCTACGCGCTGAGCGGCGCCGTGTCGCGTGACGAGTTGATGAAGCTGGCGCAGCTGGTGTACCAGCAGCTCTAAACCTCGATTTGCTTACTTGAGGCCGCGCAAGGGGTGCGTCTCAGGCGTCCAGGGGCTGGCAAAAAACGCATCCGCCATGCCGGGCTTGACGTCTTCAATGCGGGCCGGGTTCCACTGCGGCTTGTAGTCCTTGTCGACCGCCAGCGCGCGTATGCCCTCGAC
>NZ_JBFUBU010000053.1:0-31502 GCF_056405595.1 Polaromonas sp. P1_G1 | reverse complement strand
GACCAGCGGCCGTCGCCTTTCAGCCGTCGCCAGCAGGTGCAGCGCGCGCGCTTTGCCTTGCCGCTGTTTCCGACCACCTCGATAGGTTCGTTTCCGCAGACCGCCGAGATACGCGCCGCGCGCGCGGCCTTCAAGCGCGGCGAGATCGGCAAATCGCAGTACGCCGAAAAAATGCAGGCCGAGATCCGCCTGGCGGTGCGCAAGCAGGAAGCGCTGGGCCTGGACGTGCTGGTGCACGGCGAGGCCGAGCGCAACGACATGGTCGAATATTTCGGCGAGCAGCTCGACGGTTTTGCCTTCAGCGCCAACGGCTGGGTGCAGTCCTACGGCTCGCGCTGCGTCAAGCCGCCGGTGATTTACGGCGACGTGGCGCGCCCCGCGGCCATGACGGTGGCCTGGACGGTGTATGCGCAAAGCCTCACGAAACGGCCCATGAAGGGCATGCTGACCGGTCCCATCACCATCCTGCAGTGGTCGTTTGTGCGCGACGACCAGCCGCGCAGCCTGACCGCCGGGCAGATCGCCTGGGCGATTCGCGACGAGGTGGTGGACCTGGAGGGCGCGGGCATAGGCATCATCCAGATCGACGAGCCGGCGATACGCGAAGGCCTGCCGCTGCGCCGCGCCGGCTGGAAGCCCTACCTGGAGTGGGCTACGCGCGCCTTCCGCATCAGCGCCAGCGGCGTGGCCGATGAAACGCAGATCCACACCCACATGTGCTATTCGGAGTTCAACGACATCCTGCCGGAAATCGCGGCCATGGACGCCGACGTGATCACGATTGAAACCAGCCGATCCGACATGGAATTGCTGCGCGGCTTCGGCGACTTCAAGTACCCCAACGAGATAGGCCCCRGCGTCTACGACATCCATTCACCGCGCGTGCCCACGGTGGACGAGATGGTGCGGCTGCTGCGCAAGGCGGTGGCGGTGATTCCGGCGGAAAACCTCTGGATCAATCCCGACTGCGGCCTCAAAACCCGGGGCTGGCCTGAGACCGAAGCGGCGCTGGGCAATATGGTGCAGGCTGCGCGCGAGGTCCGCGAAGAACTCGCGGCCTGAAGCCAGTCCGGCGCGTCAGGTACCGCGCTTGAGGAACTGCGGAATCTGCATGCCGTCGGGTGAATTCACGTTGCGTGACATGACAGGCGCGCTGCTGACCTGGACGGGCCGGCCCACCGCGCGGGCCGTGCTCTGGGCGGACATGCGCGCGCCGTGTATCAGCGATTCCTGCGCGGGCATCAGGCTGCCGGGCAGGGAACTGCCCGGGCGCGACGTGGCTGTTTTTTGCGCGGGCGCCGGGTTGAGCGGCCTGGCGCCCAGTGTCGCGGCGACCGAAGGCCGGGGCGCGATCATCTGCGTCGGGACCTTGGCCACGGTCCTGGCCTGCGTGTGCTCGGGGGCGTCGTTGGCCGCCTGCGGCGGGTACAGCGTGGGCCTGAGCCAGTTGAGGATGGGCTGCCATTGGGCGAGGTCGGGTGCGGCGGCGCTGGCCGGCAAATCGAACATCGTCATGCCGCGTTCCAGGCTGCGCACATAAAGCTGGGTTTCGCGCAGCGCGCCCAGAAAGGGCATTCCCAGGGTTTCCGACCATTCCTCCAGGACTTTCGCGGCGCTGGTGCGCCCGTCTATGCGCATGCCCACGGTGGCGAGGCGGCAGCGGCCGCTGGCCACACGCGGCAATGCCATCAGGTCGGCATGGCACTGCGCCGCGGATTCCCGGTCGAACATGGAATTGCACACAGGCATGATGATGGCGTCGGCGAACATCACGACCCGCGCGAGTTCGAAACCGTGCATGCCGCCCGGGGTGTCGAGCACCACGTGGGTGATGCCGGTGGGCACGCGCAGCATGTTTTTCTGGTCCACGGCCCAGGGGGCGATGGCTGGCAGCCCGGCGTCGCGGCGCTTGAGCCAGCTGCGCGCCGACTGCTGTCGGTCCACGTCGCCCAGCATGACAGAGCTGCCGTTGCGCGCGCACCAGGCGGCGATGTGCGCGGCCAGTGTGCTTTTGCCACTGCCTCCCTTGCGGTTGACGACTGCGATGACCGGCATGCGTGCTCCAAAGACGGATCAGAGGAACAGTTTGATACAGAAATAACAAAAAGTCCAGCGCAAGCCAGTCGGCATCGGTCCCCGCAGCTAGTGTTTTTGTAGCGCAGCCGATTCGGCCTCCGGCGCCTCCCTGAGCCGGCCCTTGAGCCAGCGGCAAAACGCCCGGCCTGTTTCGGGGACGGTGCTGCGCGGGTTGATATAGGCGGAATAGCTGGCGTCGCCGCGGACCACGGCCGGCGTGGCACGCAGCAGATGGCCCTGGCGCAAGGGCTCGGCCACCAGAAGTTCAGGCACCACGAGATGACCCATGCCGCCCGTCGCCGCCGCGATCGCCAGGAAGTAGTGGTCGAAACTGGCGCTGACCTGGATGGCGGCCGCCTGCAGGCCCGCCTGCGCAGACCAGGCGGCCAGTACGTCGGGCCGCGACTGCGCCGCGAGAAACTGCCACTGGCTGACGGGCTGGTTCGCGAACTCGCGGCAACGCGCCGGGGAAGCCACGCACACCAGGTTTTCGGCGGCCAGCAGCCAGTGCTCGGCGCCGGCGACGGCCAGGTCGCGCGTGATCAGCGCGTCGTAACTGTCGGCCGGGCCCGGCGGCGACAGCGAGGTGACCAGGTCCACCGCCACCGGGGCCGCGGGCTGGAAGCCGGGCAGGGCGGGGATCAGCGTCGTCATCGCAAAGGTGGGCAGCGAGGTGCGTACGATGAGGCGGGCGCCGGCCTGGCTTTGCGCCAGCTGCCGGGTGGCCAGCTCTATCGTCGACAGGGCTTCCTGCACCGTGTCGAAATACAGGCGCCCGGCATCGGTCAGGCGCACCGACGTGCCGCTGCGCGCGAACAGGGGCTGCCCGAAATAGCGCTCCAGCGTGGCGACGTGACGGCTGACACCACCCTGGCTCATGCCCAGCACGCGGCCGGCGCGGCTGAAGTTGAGTTGCCGGGCGGCCTCCACAAACACCCGCACGGCATTCAGCGGCAGTGCCTGGGGATTAATCTCATCTGATTTACTCATCATTGGGGGCCGCTTTATCGATGGGTGATGGTGTTATTTTCAGGAAATTCATCGATTATGGCCGTCAACCAGGACATCGTTGATGATTCCTGCTCATCATCCACTGTCAAAGGCTTTCCTCATGCCCCTTGTTTTGCATAGCTGCCCCGGCGGCACCCTGCTCCTCCCCGATGCCCTTTTGTGCGACCGCCGCGACGGCGGCCACCTGGTCGTCAACCCGCCGCGGCCGGTCTGGGAGCGCAGCGAACTGGCGCCGCTGGAACTGGCGCGCTGGTCCTGCCTGGTGGCCGCCACCGGCCGCGCCATGCTGGACGTGCTGCCGGCCCTTCACGACGGCTGCCTTAATTACTGGGAGGCCGGCAACTGGGCGCTCAACGACCAGGCCCCGCCCGCCGGGCCCAAGGACGTCCAGGCGCATCGCCGCGTGCATCTGCATGTGCTGGGGCGCAACCGGCAGGCGCTGAATCCCGACTGGCGCTGGGGCGAGTCGCCCAAATTCCCGCGCTGGGCGGACATGGCGGCCTGGGCATCGGGGTTCGTGCCGCTCGGCCCGGAAGAGTGCGAAGCCGTGGCCGGGCGCGTCAAGGTCTTGCTGGACAGCCGTTTCCGCCTGCCCGAGCCCGGCGCGCCGGCATGAATGCCCACACGCTGGCACTGGTGCTCGCGGGGGCGGTCTGCCATGCGCTCTGGAACATCGTGGCCAAGCGCGCGGCTGGCGGTACGCTCTTCGTCTGGCTGTTCGGCTGCGTCAGCGTGGCGGCTGCAGCGCCGGTCGCCCTGGTGGCCTGGCATCTGCACCCGCAGGCCTTTGACCGCTGGATGTGGCTGGCCGTGCTGGCCAGCGCGCTGGTGCATGTGGTTTATCTATTGGTGCTGCAAAAAGGCTACCGGGCGGGCGACTTCGCCGTGGTCTATCCCATGGCCAGGGGCACCGGGCCGCTGCTCGCGGTGCTGGGGGCTGTGGTGTTGCTCGGCGAACTGCCCAGCGTGCTGGGCTGGCTCGGCGTGGCCCTGGTGCTGGCCGGTGTTTTCATGACGGCGGGTGGCGCCACGGGTGCCGCCAGCGGTGATGTGCAGCGGCGCCGGCGCGGCGTGCTCTGGGGCGCGCTGACCGGCGTCTGCATCGCCGGCTATACCGTGATTGATGGCTGGGCGGTGAAGTCGCTGGGCATGGCGCCTGTGCTGTTCTACGCCACGAGCCTGGCGTTTCGCACGGTGCTGCTCGCGCCTTGGGCCTTGCACCAGCGCGGCGCGCTGTGCGGGCAGTGGCGGAAGCACCGCGCGGCGATTCTGCGGGTCGGTGTGCTCTCGCCGCTGGCCTACTGCCTGGTGTTGTTCGCCGTGCAGTCCGCGCCGCTCAGCTATGTGGCCCCGGTGCGCGAGATGTCGATGTTGATAGGCACGCTGGTGGGCGCCCGGCTGCTCAAGGAATCGCTGAAGCCCTCGCAGGTGCTGGGCGCGGCGCTGATGCTGCTGGGTGTGGCGGGGCTTGCGCTGGCTTGACCTACCTGGTTTAGTTGACGGTGACCGCGGCGCCGTCGCCCTTGGGCGCGATCACACCGATCTCATAAACCTGTTCACCCGCGTCGCGCAGGGTCTTGGCCGTGGCCTGCGCGTTGGCGGCGTCCACCACCACGACCATGCCGATGCCGTTGTTGAAAGTGCGGTTCATCTCGAAGTCATCGATACCGGCGGTTTTTTGCAGCCAGGCGAACAGCTCGGTTTGCGGCCAGCTGCCCTTTTTGAGTTGCGCGGCCGTGCCTTCGGGCAGCACGCGCGGGATGTTTTCGAGCAAACCGCCGCCGGTGATGTGGGCCAGTGCCTTGATGGGGTGGGCGGCCAGCGCGGCCAGCACGTTCTTGACGTAGAGGCGGGTGGGTTCCATCAGGGCCTGCTTGAAGGGCTTGCCGTCCAGCGTGGCGGGCGCATTGCCGGCCGCACGCTCTATGCATTTGCGCACCAGGCTGAAACCGTTGGAATGCACGCCGCTGCTGGCCAGGCCCAGTACCACGTCGCCGGGCTTGACGTCCTTGCCGGTCAGGATCTTGGATTTTTCGACCGCGCCCACGGCAAAACCGGCCAGGTCGTATTCGCCGGCCGGGTACATGCCGGGCATTTCGGCTGTTTCGCCGCCAATCAGGGCGCAGCCGCTCAGTTCACAGCCCCTGGCGATGCCGCCGACCACAGCCGCGGCCGTGTCCACGTCCAGCTTGCCGCAGGCGAAGTAATCSAGRAAAAACAGCGGCTCGGCGCCYTGYACCAGYACRTCGTTGACGCTCATGGCCACCAGGTCKATGCCCACGGTGTCRTGCATCTGCCATTCAAAGGCCAGCTTGAGCTTGGTGCCCACGCCGTCGGTGCCGCTGACCAGCACGGGTTCCTTGTAGCGTTTGGGCACTTCAAACAGCGCGCCGAAGCCGCCAATGCCGGCCAGCACGCCTTCGCGCATGGTTTTTTTGGCCAGGGGCTTGATGCGCTCGACCAGCGCGTCGCCCGCGTCGATGTCGACGCCCGCGTCTTTGTAGCTCAGGGGGGAAGAAGAAGAGGTGGTCATGGTGTCGGCTTTGCTACGGGTTGGGGCGGTAGAGGGACGGTAGGGCGGATGAGGGGGCTGGAAGGCGGGTTTGCGGCGCTGGAGGGGCCTGCAAGCCCGATAGAATTCAGCCTGAGATTCTAAAGGCTACCCATCCGGCCGCTTTCAGGCCCTTATGCGGCCTGTTCCGGCCCGCTCAACCCAAGGCTTTATGCAATTCACCACCACCCAAAAACGCGCCGCCGCCTGGTGCCTGATCGCCGCACTGGTCGTTCTCGCGCTGTGGCTGCTCGGGCCGGTGCTCACGCCCTTTGTGGTGGCCGCCGTCCTGGCCTACGCGCTGACGCCGCTGGTCAACCGGCTGGATTCCATGGGCAAGGGCCGCCTGCCGCGCGTGGTGGCGGTGATCGTGGTCGAATTCCTCTTCATCGTTGTGCTGCTGAGCCTGTTCCTGCTGATCGTGCCCATCATGGCCAAGGAACTGCCGGTGCTGCGCGAGCAGGTGCCGCTGCTGGCCGACAGGCTGAACACCAGCCTGGCCCCCTGGCTGGCGCAGTTCGGCATCCATGTGTCGCTGGACGTGGCCAGCATCAAGGCCTTTGTGGTGAAGTACCTCAATGCCAATTTCGAGGACTTGTTCACTTCGCTGATGTCCTCGCTCAAGCTGGGCGGCAGCGTGGCGCTGGCCATCATGGGCAATGCCGTGCTGATCCCGGTGGCGCTGTTTTACCTGCTGATGGACTGGGACAAGTTTGTTGCCCGCGTGCTCGAGCTGGTGCCGCCCCACCTGCGCGGCGGCTTCGACAGCTTCACCAAAGAGGCCGACGCGGTGCTGGGCCAGTACCTGCGCGGCCAGCTGCTGGTCATGCTGATCATGGCGGTGTTTTATGCCGTGGGCCTGGCCCTGTTCGGCCTGGACCTGGCCGTGCCGATCGGCGTTTTCACCGGCCTGGCGATGTTCATCCCCTACCTCGGCTTCGGCCTGGGCTTGATGCTGGCGGTGCTGGCCGGCCTGCTCGAATTCGCCTCGCTCAAGGCGCTGGTCATGGTGGCCGTGGTCTACGGCATCGGGCAAGTGGTGGAAAGCCTGTATTTCACGCCGCGCCTGGTGGGCGAGCGCATAGGCCTGCACCCGCTGGCGGTGATTTTTGCCTTGCTGGCTTTCGGCCAGATGTTCGGCTTTGTCGGTGTGCTGGTGGCCCTGCCGGCCAGCGCCGTGCTGCTGGTGGGCATACGGCGCGTCAAAGCCAGCTACATGTCCAGCCGGCTTTACAAGGCCGGGTGAGGCTGGATGAGGTTGGGATAAGCACATGGCGGGCATGAAACAGATTGCGCTGGACATCGGGCTGGCTTCGGCTCCCTCGTTCGCCAATTTTTTTGGCGGGCCGAATGAGGCCGCGCTCAAGCACCTGGAGCTCTGGGCCGGCAATACGCTGCGTTCACCCGTGCCCACCTACCTCTGGGGTGAAACCGCCAGCGGCAAGACCCATCTGCTCAAGGCCGTGCGCGAGGCGCTGCGCGAGCAGGGCGCCGCCAGCGGCTGGATGGACGCCTCGCTGCTGGAGCCGCCCGAATTCAACGACGCCTGGGCCGCCGTCATCCTGGACGACTGCCACCTCTACACCGCGGTGCAGCAACAGGCGGCCTTCAACTGGTTCGTCAACGCGCTCAGCGCTCCTGACGGCCGGCCGCGCTGGGTGCTGGCCGCCGGCAATGTGCCGCCCGCCGACCTGGCGCTGCGCGAGGACTTGCGCACCCGCCTGGGCTGGGGCCATGTGTTCGCGCTACAGGCCCTGACCGAACCCGAGCGGCGCGCCGTGCTGCGGCGCGAGGCCGATGCGCGCGGCGTGTTCCTGAGCGACGAGGCCATGGATTTCATGCTGACCCGCTTCTCGCGCGACCTCGGCAGCCTGATGCAGTTGCTGGACCAGCTCGACGGCTACGCCTTGCAAACCAAGCGCGCCATCACCATCCCCCTGATCAAGTCCATGCTGGAGAGTGAATGACGGGCAAGAAAAAGATCGCGTTGTTCGACCTGGACCACACGCTGATCCCCATCGATTCCGATTACGAATGGGGCGAGTTCACGATTGCCCTGGGCTGGTGCGACAGCACCGAGTTCAAACGCCGCAATGCCGAATTCTTCGAGCATTACCGCGCCGGCACGCTGGACATCCACGACTACGTGCGTTTCGCCACCCGGGCCATCCGGGAGCGGGGTGCCGCCAGTTCGGCCGCCGCCCATGCCCGCTTCATGCGGGAGGTCGTGCAAAAAGCCATCACGCCCCAGGCCCTGGCCCTGGTGGAGGGCCACCGCGCGGCGGGCGACGAGCTGCTCATCGTCACCGCCACCAATGAATTCGTCACGCGGCCCATCGCCGACGCTTTCGGCGTCAAGGAGCTGATCGCGGTGGAGCTCGAACGCGACGCCCAGGGCTGGGTGACCGGTGAAATCCGGGGCACGCCCTCGGCCCGCGAAGGCAAGGTCACGCGGATGGAACAATGGCTGGCCTCCCGCCGGCTGTCCTGGGACGACGTGGAAACCACGTTCTACACCGATTCCCTGAACGACCTGGCCCTGATGGAGAAGGCCGCCCACCCCGTCGCCACCAACCCCGACGAGCGCCTGCGGGCGCTGGCGGTAGAGCGCGGATGGCGCATACTTGAGCTGTTTACCTAGTATTTCATGATCAAAAAATTCATCGACAAGCTGTTCGGCAAGTCCGACAGCACGGAGCCCGGTGCCAAACGGGCCAAAAAATCCCCCTTCGGGCAGCGCCAGGACGTAGGCGTCAAGGAACACGGCATCGACGTCAAGTTGGTGGACGACCGCGCCATGGACGTGGTGCACACGCTCCAGGACGCCGGTTATGAGGCCTACATCGTCGGCGGCGCGGTGCGCGACCTGCTGGTGGGCCTGCGGCCCAAGGACTTCGACGTCGCCACCGACGCCACGCCCGAGCAGGTCAAGTCCCTGTTCCGCCGCGCCTTCATCATCGGCAGGCGCTTTCGCATCGTGCACGTCATCTACGGCCGTGGCCGCGAGCATGAGGTCATCGAGGTCTCGACCTTCCGTGCCCACCTCGACAGCAGCCTGGCCGAGCAGGTCGGCGGCAACGAGCGCACCAGCAAGAGCGAACTGGCCGGCATGAAACACGCCGTCGACGCCTCCGGCCGGGTGCTGCGCGACAACGTCTGGGGCCCCATCGAGCAGGATGYCGCGCGCCGCGATTTCACCATCAACGCGATGTACTACGACCCTGAAACGCAGGTGGTGGTCGACTACCACAACGGCATCAAGGACGCGAAGAAAAGAATCATCCGCATGATCGGCAGCCCGGCCGTGCGCTACCGCGAAGACCCGGTGCGCATCATCCGCGCCGTGCGTTTCGCGGCCAAGCTCAGCGCGCTGGGTTTCAAGTTTGAAGACAAGACGGTGGCGCCGCTTCGCGAGATGAAGGGCCTGCTGGCCGACGTGCCGCAGTCGCGCCTCTTCGACGAAATGCTCAAGCTGCTGCAGACCGGCCATGCGCTGGCCAGCATCGCCCAGCTCAAGTTCCTGGGCCTGGGCACCGGCATCTACCCGCTGCTCGACGTGGTGGTTGAAAACGCCGATGAACCCTTCCTCAAGCTGGCCCTGCAGGACACCGACCGCCGTGTCGGCGAAGGCAAGCCGGTGGCACCCAGCTTTTTGCTGTCCTGCGTGCTGTGGGCCGACGTGCGCGAAGGTTGGGAGCAGCGCAAGAAGCGCGGTGAGCACCTCATGCCCGCGCTGCAGGACGCGATCGACGATGCCTTCAACGCCAAGATCGGCGACGTGTCGGGCCGTGGCAAGCTGGGTACCGACATGCGCGAGATCTGGACCATGCAGCCGCGCTTTGAAAAACGCAGCGGCAGCGCGCCCTATTCATTGCTCGAGCAGCCGCGCTTTCGCGCCGGCTTCGATTTCCTGCGCCTGCGCGCGCAGACCGGCGAGATTGACATGGAACTGGCCGAGTGGTGGGAGAAATTCAGCACCGCCTACGACGACGAACGCCACGCGATGATCGAAGAGGCGCGCCAGGCGCAGCAACATAAACCGCAGGCGCCTCGGGTTCGCGTCAAGCGCCCCGATGCCGAAGCGGGCGCCGGCCAGGCAGACCGCGCCGAACGCGGCACGCCCGATGCGGATGCGTCCGGCGAGCAGGGCGACGCCGCACCCGCCAAAAAACGCCGGCGCCGCCGCAAGCCGGCCAATCGCGGTGGTGCGGGTGGCGACGCTGCTGCGGCTCCTGCTCCCGCAGGCAACGACGGCGAGTAAGCCACGAGGCGCGCAGAGCACGGGCATGGTTGACGCCTACATTGGCCTGGGCGCCAACCTCGGTGATGCGGCCGCCGCGCTCGCACAGGCTACGAAGGATGTGGCCCGCCTGCCGGGCACCGCAGTGATCGCCCGATCCAGCCTTTACCGGACTGCGCCCATCACCACTGCCGATGGCGCGCAAGTCCAGACATCGGGAGAGGATTACTTCAATGCTGTTCTCAGAATCGAAACCAGCCTGCCGGCGCCGGTTTTGCTGCAGCATCTGCTCCGGATCGAATTGTCTGCAGGCCGCGAGCGGCCCTACCTGCACGCCCCGCGAACGCTGGACCTTGACTTGCTGATGTACGGCAGCGGGCACATTGAGTCGCCCCACCTGACGGTGCCCCATCCGCGCATGTGGCAACGCGCTTTTGTGTTGGTACCGTTGGCGGAAATTGCGCCTGGGCTGGTCAGTGCCGCGCAGCTGGCGGCCGTGGTGCAGCAGCGCATCGAGAGGCTTTCAGGCCTGTAGCGCACTCAACGGATTCACGGTTCACCCGCTATGGCAGATTCAATCAACGATTCGCTTAAACGCGGAGTGGACCCATGGGTGCTGCGCGGCATTGGCGCGCTTGCACTGGTGGCAGGCATGCCGTTCGTAGCCTTGGTTGGTTTTGCTGCGATCAAATTGAACTCAAGGGTTTTTGCCGAGCAGCCTGTTTTTGTCCTGGCGATGCTGGCTGTACCAGGGCTGATCGCAGCATTCCTGCTGTCTGTCGGTTGGCGCCTGCTGCTCAATCGGCCTAACAAGTACCAATCATTGCTGCATCCCGTTGCGTGGTGGGTGATCGCAACTCTCTTGATTGTTGCAGGCGCATGGCTGGCGTTCGTGCTGGTTTCAGGGAAACGGTATGAAGGCCTTGTTTGGGCGGTGTTCGTGGTACTTCTGGGTCTGGTTTCCACGGTGATCGGCATGCGAACAATGCGTGGTACCTGGGGTGTGAACAACGCGGCACCATCGGGCGTTGCAGGCGTGAATTCCTGGTCCCTCAAGGTTGCAACAGTGCAAGGTGCCCCGTTACGGATTCATTGGTCCTTGCCGGCCGGTGGTTYGATGCTCTCCATCTTTTCAGGGTTCAGTCTGACAGAGTGGCTCTACTACTGCCTCGCATTTTTGGCTCTCATTTCAATTCACGAGCTAGGTCATTTTGCCGCCGCGCGATTGCTTGGTCTCAAAGTGTTCTCTGTTGATATTTCCGGCTTGGGCGGTCAATGCAATGTCCAGGCCCCACGCGGAGTTCGAGACACCCTGCTTGTGTTCTCAGCGGGCCTGCTGGCTCAGTGCGCCTTGTTTCTGCTGACATTGCTGTACATCGCAATTTTTGGTTGGCCCACGAGCGCGTTTGGCAAGTGCGTGGCCTTTACGTTTACCGCTTACAACGCTTTTCTGTTTGTGCTGAATCTGATTCCCGGCAAAACTTTTAGCGGCCTTTCGACCGATGGGAATATCATTTGGAAGGTGATCCTGCATGCCACAAGAGGCACGCCTCATCCGTTCCCGGATCCTATTGCGGCAACGCGTGTCTTTCCCGCGGAAACAAGCTTGTTGTCGTTGGACGATTTTTCGACACCTGGCTTTACCACGGGTGTCGAAATACTGAATGACAGCAAGACACCGATGGAATTCGTCGTCACGACCCTCATGCAGCAACTGCAGCTTGACCGGGAAAAAGCGATCATCTTGATGTTGGAGATCCACAAGAATGGTGGCGCTTTGGTGCCGACAGCCGGATTGGACAGGGCAGAGGCCATTGCAGCGGCTGTCACCGAGGCGGCTCGCAATCAAGGTCATCCATTCGTTTGCCGGGCTGTGGAGGCTCGGGCTTGCCAGGAGCCGCCACACCACAATGGCAACTGACGTTCAACAGCTCCGTGAAGCGAGTGTCGACTAAGGCGCCAGCCGCTCGCGCAGCCAGCCGCCATCACCCTGCAGCGTATACCGCAACCGGTCATGCAGCCGGCTCTTGCGGCCCTGCCAGAACTGCCAGTTGTCGGGCTTGAGGCGGTAGCCGCCCCAGTGCGACGGGCGTGGGGGCTGCAGCAAAAATTTCGCGCCGTACTTGGCCGCGTTGGCCACCAGCACGCCGCGCCCGGCGATCACCTCGCTTTGCGGGCTGGCCCAGGCGCCTATGCGGGAATCCAGCGGCCGGGTGTTGAAGTAGGCATCGCTTTCCTYGGCGGAGACTTTTTCGACCACGCCCTCGATGCGCACCACGCGCTCCAGCTCCACCCAATGGAACTGCAGCGCCGCATAAGGGTTGCCGGCCAGTTCCCGGCCCTTGCGGCTGTCGTAATTGGTGAACCAGGTGATGCCGCGCTCGTCATAGCCCTTGATCAGCACGATGCGGGTGGAGGGGCGCAGGTCGCTGGCCACGGTGGCCAAGGTCATGGCATTGGGCTCGGGCACCTCGGCCGCGATGGCTTCCTGCAGCCACTGCTCGAACTGCCTGAGCGGGTCGGCTTGCGAGGCGTCTTCGTTGAGTTCGGCGCGCTCGTAGCTTTTGCGCAGGTCGGCAATGGAGAGGGTGGGCTGGCTCATGCCCATGATTGTGCCCGCTCGGCCCATGCCCCTGCGCGCAGCCGGCCTTGGTCCGCACCTTATGGCTTGCCTTTTTGAGAGGCTTGAGGAGGGACTTGATAACGAATTAATATTCGCTTATATTCTGAGCTTCCCCATGAAGCCCAAAGACGACGAAAAGCAGCGCGCGATTGCCGAGGCCACCTTCAACCTGGTGGCCCAGACCGGCCTGAGCGGCCTGACCATGGCCGACATCGCCCGCACGGCCGGCATCGCCACCAGCACGCTCTACGTCTATTACCCGTCCAAGGACGAGCTGATCAGCCAGCTCTACGAAGAAGCCAAGACCGCGACCATGCAGCGCCTGATGGACGGGGTGCTCCCCGGCGCGCCCCTTCGTAGCCGGGTGCGGCGCATCTGGTGCAACCTGCTGCGGCACCGGCTGGAGCGCCACGCCGAAGTGGTGTTCCAGGAACAGTACTACAACTCCCCCTGGTTCACGCAAGGCAACCGCGAGCTGTCGACCCGGCTGGCGGCGAGCTTCCTGGCGCTGATGGAAGAAGGCCAGCAGCAGGAAATCTTCAAGCCCGTGCCGCTACCGCTGCTGACGGCCAGCGTGGTGGGTTCGGTGCGGGAGACCGCCAACCTGATACGTACGCAGGTGCTGCCCGATGACGAGGCCGTGCGCCAGGCGGCCTTCGGCCTGTGCTGGGACGCCATCAAGGCCTGATCGCCTGGACGGCCTCCCGAAAGTGAATACCCCCTGATATTCGCGGGCCAAGTTATTTTGATAAAAACCGTGCTTTAAGCGAATATAAATTCGACAAGTCGCTTCCAGATTTCTCCGCTGACCCGTTTCCCCCCGTTTTCCCGCTTCCCCTAACAACAACTGCAAGGAGTTCCACGATGCCCACCCTCAACATCAACGGCAAGGACACCGCCGTCAACGCCGACGGATCCACCCCCATACTCTGGACCCTGCGCGACACGCTGGGCATGACGGGCACCAAGTTCGGCTGTGGCGCCGCGCTGTGCGGCGCCTGCACCGTGCACCTCAACGGCGCGGCCATACGTTCGTGTATCACGCCGATCTCGGCCGCCGCGGGCCAGAAAATCACCACCATTGAAGCCGTCGCCACCGACCGTGTGGGCAAAGCGGTGCAGGACGCCTGGGTCAAGCATGACGTGGCGCAATGCGGCTACTGCCAGAGCGGCCAGGTGATGAGCGCCACCGCCTTGCTCAAGGCCAATGCCAAGCCCAGCGACGCCGACATCGACGGCGCCATGGCCGGCAACATCTGCCGCTGCGGCACCTATGTGCGCATACGCGCCGCCATCAAAGACGCCGCCCAAACCCTGGCTTGAAGGAGAACACCATGTATTCCAATTCCACAGACACCTTCGACATCGCCTCGCAATTGCCAAAAGGCCTGCAGGCCCTCATGCAAAAAGCGCAAGCGGCTACCAAAAACATGGCAGATGCCGAGCTGCCGCGTCGCAGCTTCCTCAAGGTCGCAACTGCCGGCGGCTTTGCGCTCGGGGCGTTTCCGCTGCTCACGCAAGCGCAAACCATGGCGACGGCGGGGACACCCGCCGCATCCAGCCTCAAGCCGACCCAGCAACCCTCGGCCTTTGTGCGCATCGACAAGGACGGCACGGTGACCGTCACCATCAACCGGCTCGACTTCGGGCAGGGCGTGCAGACCGGCCTGCCCATGATCCTGGCCGAGGAGCTTGACGCCGACTGGGCCCTGGTCAAAAGCCAGCACGGCAATGCCGACCCCGCCTATGTGGACCCGGCTTTCGGCATGCACCTCACGGGCGGCTCGGGCTCGATCAAGAACTCCTACACGCAGTACCGCGAACTCGGCGCGCGCACCCGCGCCATGCTGGTGTCCGCCGCGGCGGCGCAATGGGGCGTCGATGCCGGCAGCCTGCGCACCCAGCAGGGTGTTGTCATCGGCCCCGGTGGCAAGCGCCTCACCTATGGCGAACTGGCCGAAGCGGCCATGAAGCTGCCGGTGCCCGAGGCGGTCACGCTCAAGGACCCGAAACAGTTCCGCATCATCGGCAAGCCCACGGGCCGGCTCGATGCACGCGCCAAATCCACTGGTGGCCAGAGCTACGGCATCGACGTTCGCCTGCCCGGCATGCTGACGGCCGTGGTGGCGCATCCGCCGGTGTTCGCCGGCAAGCTCAAGTCGCTGGATGACAGCGCGGCCAAGGCCGTTCCCGGCGTGAAGGCCGTGCTGCGCGTGCCGCTGGACCGCGGCGGCGAAGGTGTGGCCGTGGTGGCCGACGGCTACTGGGCCGCCAAGCAGGGCCGCGATGCGCTCAAGGCCGAATGGGACAGCAGCGGCGTCGAGAAGGTCGACAGCGCGCAGCAGCTCGCGAGCTACCGCGCGCTGGCGCAAAAGACCGGTGCGCTCAAGTACAACGACAACATCGGCAAGCTGGCTTCGGCGCCTAAAAAAATCAGCGCCGAGTTTGTTTTCCCCTACCTGGCCCATGCGCCCATGGAGCCTTTGAACTGCACGGTGCAGCTCAGCGGCCAGGGCGCGGACGCCAAAGCCGAGCTCTGGCTGGGCACGCAGATGCCGGGCCTGGACACGCTGGCCGCGTCCAAGGCCCTGGGCGTGGCGCCGCAGAACGTCAAGATGAATGTGCAGATGGCCGGCGGCGGTTTCGGCCGCCGCGCGATTGCCACCAGCGACTACGTCGTGGAGGCCTGCAATGTCGCCAGGGCCGCGCGCGGCGCCGGGCTGACGGCAGCGGTGCGCACGCTGTGGAGCCGCGAGGACGACATCAAGGGCGGCTACTACCGTCCCATGCACGTGCACCGCGCCGAGATCGGCTTCGACGAAAAGGGCGAGATCCTGGGCTGGGACCACGTCATCGTCGGCCAGTCCATCGTGGGCGGCACGCCGTTTGAAGCCTTCATGGTCAAGGACGGCGTGGACGGCACCATGGTCGAAGGCATGAAAGAGCCTTACGAGATCCCGATGCGGCTGTCGGTGCACCACCCCAAGCTCAACGTGCCGGTGCTCTGGTGGCGCAGCGTGGGCTCCACCCACACGGCCTACGTGATGGAAACGCTGATCGACGAAATCGCTCGCAGCTCGGGGCAAGACCCGGTGGCCTACCGCATGAAGCAGTTCGGCAGCAAGCACCCGCGCCACGCGGCCGCGCTGCAAGTGGCGGTCGACAAGTCCGGCTACGGCAAACGCACGCTGGCCCCGGGCCGAGCCTGGGGCGTGGCGGTGCACGAATCCTTCAACACCGTGGTGGCCTATGTGGTCGAAGCCTCGGTCAAGGACAACACGCCGGTGCTGCACGGCATCACCGCGGGCGTGCACTGCAACCTCGCGATCAACCCGACCAGCATCGAGGCGCAGGTCCAGGGCGCAGCGCTGATGGGCTTGTCGATGTGCCTGCCGGGTGCGGCCATCACGCTGAAAGACGGCGTGGTGGAACAGAGCAACTTCGGCGACTTCCCGGTGCCGCGCATCACCGACATGCCCACGGTGGCGGTGTTCATCGTACCCAGCGCCGATGCGCCCACCGGCCTGGGCGAGCCCGGCCTGCCGCCGCTGGCCCCGGCCTTTGCCAATGCGATCGCCAAGCTCACGGGCAAACCGGCGCCGCGCGAGCTGCCTTTTAAACTGGCGTGATGGACAAAGGCGTGGCGAGGGGCGACCCCACGGTGCTGGTGCTGGCCTCGGGCCGGGGGGAGCGCTTTGCCGCCTCCGGCGGCGGCACGCACAAGCTGCAGGCGCTGCTGGCCGGCAAGCCGGTGCTGCGCCACACCCTGGACGCCGTGGCCGCCAGCGGCCTGCCCTGGCACTTGGAGGATGCGGGGCATCCCGGCATGGGCGACTGCATCGCGGCCGCCGTGCGGGCCACACCTGAAGCCTCGGGATGGCTGGTCTTGCCGGGTGATCTGCCGCTGGTGCAAGCCGCCACGCTGCGGGCGGTGGCCGATGCGCTGGCGCGGCATGCGGTGGTGGTGCCCGTGTTCAATGGGGCACGCGGCCACCCGGTGGGTTTTTCGGCGGCGTGCCGCGAGGCGCTGCTGGCATTGACGGGAAACCGGGGCGCGTCCCCGGTGGTTCAGGCGCAGGCTGCGCTGAATGCGGTTGGTTTTATCGACGTCGCCGATGAGGGTACGGTGACCGACATCGACACGCTGCAAGACCTGCAGCGCGCCGAAGCCTTGCTGGCTCAGCGCTAGACCAGCGCGATCACCGCGCAAGCCAGCCGCGGGCCGGAGTTGCCGGTGGGCTGGGTTTTGAAGTCGTCAGGATCGCGGTGCACGATCAGGCCCTTGCCCACAATGTTGTTCATGCCGCTGCCGATGGCGATGGTTTTCGATTCAAAGCTGAATTTCGCGACACCGGACGCGTCGGCCTTGAGGCTGGGCAGGTCGCCGGTATGGTGGGCCATGTCCGAATGGCTGCCGTGCGGCTGGCCGCCGGGGTTGAAGTGGCCGCCGGTGCTCATGCCGTCGCCGCTGGAGCAATCGCCTTTTTCATGCACATGAAAGCCGTGCTCGGCGTTCGGCTTGAGGCCGCGAATCTCGCCCGAGACCAATACCTTGTCACCGCTCTGGGTGAAGTTCACGGTGCCGGCCGCGCTGTTGCCGGTGGTGCTTTGCAGCTGTGCCACGGCGCGCGGGCCGCTCATGGTGGATGCGCAGGCGCTGAGCACAAGGGCCGCTACGAGCGGCGCCAGACGATGAATCATGATGCGGTCTCCTGAAGAGTTGGTGGGGACATGAAAAAATCAAAGGCCCACTGTAGGCCCCATGGCCCGCGCTGGCAAGGCCGGAGCCGATCACAAAACCCTCCTGGCGTTGTTGCGCCGCCTTGCCGTGCTGGAGCACTGTCTGCGGCGGCGCGCCTAGCCAGGACCGCTTCGCTGGGTTTTGTGAACGACTCCTAGCTGCTAACTAGAGCTAATAGCCTGCCCAGCGCATGATCGTGGATGCCCAGTGTTTTCAGCTTGTCATAGGTGAGTTGCGCATATTCGCGTGTCGTGCCGTAGCGCCCGCAGGAATCCGAAAAAATCCGCCGGTAGACGTCCTCGCTGAGCACCCCCGTGTGGCTGGGGCTGCGCTTGGACAGCGTGAAGGCCAGCGCTCGCAGGTCGCCTTGCGTGGTCTGGCAGCGCAGCCATTTGGGGTCGTAGACGCCGTTGGGCATCTCGCGCGCCCACAGGGCGGGCAGAGCGCCGGCCACCTGCGCGCGCGGGATGCGAAAGGCCATGCCCTTGCAACTGCCGCCGGGCAGCAGGCCGAAGACCAGGCCCGGGCATTCCGGCGTGCCGCGGTTCACGCGGCTCCACATTTTCAGCGCGCGGTGGTAGCCGTGGATGGTGGCAAAACGCTCTTCCGCATGCTCGAACTCCGGGCGCCAGATCAGCGAGGCGTAGGCAAAGATCCACAGGTCGTTCTTGCCGCCCCACTCGCGCATGACGCTCTCCAGCATGTGGTCGGGGTTGCGGGGAACGGAAAGGCCGGGGCCGGCCAGTTGCTTTGCTGAATTTTCCACAGACGCACTTTACAATGGGCCGAGTTTTTGTGACGGGAGTCGGGCAATGTTTTCTCAGGACGATGAAGGCCAGCAGGGCCTGGTGTTGGCGGTCGTTCTTGGCCTGATTGTTTTTGTCATGACGCTGGTCATCGGCATCAGCCTGCATCGGCTGCATCGCGCCAAGCCTTCGGGCGCTCCGCCCGTTCCCGCCATCGCGGTCGCCGCGACGGCCCCCGCAACGGTAGCTTCGGCGCCTGCCGCTGCTGCTTCCGCCATCCTTTCCGACGTCGCCCAGTCCATCCAGGCTTCCCAGGCCTCACAAGCCGCTGCTGATGCCGCCAGCGTCAAGGTCGAGCAGAGCGTGGTGCGCTTTTATTTTGCTTCCGGCAATGCCGACCTGGCCGCCGGCGCGGTAGATGCGATGGCCGACCTGGTCAAGGCCGCCAAGGCGGGCGGCCGTACGCTGGTGATCTCGGGCTTTCACGACGCAACGGGCGACGCCGCCAAAAATGCGGCCCTGGCAAAACAACGTGCCGTGGCCGTCCGCGATGCGCTCAAAGCCGCGGGTGTTCCCGAACGGCAGATCGAACTGAAGAAACCCGAGCAATTGACCGGGAGCAGCGACGCCGAGGCGCGCCGCGTCGAAATCTCGCTGCAGTAAAAGCCAGGCGCCCGGCGGCGTAGTGCATCGCTGACAAGGGCAAGGGTAGGGAACCGACGTTGGGCCGGCGGCCCTGGCGGCAGACTGTGTTTGGTAACCGTACCGTAACCACATTCGCCTCAAAGGGGCCGGTAACCCGTTACCATAGAGTCAGTAATAAAGTTACATCGCCTCTCCGGCAGCCCCCGCCACCCAGACCTAAAGCTCCACCATGGCACTTCATCCCAAAGTCTCAGACATCACCGCCCGCATCGCCGCGCGCAGCCGTCCCACGCGCGAGGCCTACATTGCCCAGTTGCACGCGGCTTCGACACGCGATCCCGGCATGGACCGCATGGGCTGCGCCAACATCGCGCATGCGGTGGCCGGCATTCCGCTGGACGACCGCTTCAAGGTCGTGACACAGCGCGCACCCAACATCGCCGTCGTCACCGCCTACAACGACATGCTGTCGGCGCACGTGCCGCTGCAGGGCTATCCGGCGCTGATCAAGGACGAGGCGCGCAAGCAGGGCGCGACGGCCCAGGTGGCCGGCGGCGTGCCGGCCATGTGCGACGGCGTGACCCAGGGCACCAGCGGCATGGAGCTCAGCCTGTTCAGCCGCGACGTGATCGCCATGGCCACCGCCGTGGCGTTGTCGCACGWCATGTTCGACGCGGCGCTGATGCTGGGCGTATGCGACAAGATCGTGCCGGGCCTGCTGATAGGCGCTTTGCAGTTCGGCCATCTGCCCACGGTCTTTGTGCCGGCCGGGCCCATGCCGTCGGGGCTGTCCAACAAAGAAAAAGCCCATGTGCGCGAGCAGGCCGCGCAAGGCCTGGTGGGGCGCGAGGGCTTGCTCGACGCCGAACTCAAGAGCTACCACAGCCCTGGCACCTGCACCTTCTACGGAACGGCCAACAGCAACCAGCTGCTGCTCGAAGCCATGGGCCTGCATGTGCCCGGCACCGCCTTTGTGAACCCAGGCAACGCCCTGCGTGAAGAACTCACGCGTGAATCGGCCCGCACCGTGCTGGGCATCGTCAAGGCGAAACGTTTCGCGCCCATTGGTTTGATCGTTGATGAGAAAGCCATCGTGAATGCGATGGTCGCGCTGCTGGCGACCGGCGGCTCCACCAACCATTTGATCCATTGGGTGGCCGTGGCGCATTCGGCCGGCATCGTGATCGACTGGAACGATTTCTCCGACCTTTCCGACGTCGTGCCCACGCTGGCCCACGTCTACCCCAACGGCAGCGCCGATGTGAACCAGTTCCAGGCAGCCGGCGGCCCGGGCCTCATCATCCGCGAACTGCTGGACGCGGGCTTCATGCACGAAGACGTGCTCACGGTGCGCGAAGGCGGCATACGCGAATACACACGCGAGCCGGCGATGGCCGGTGCCGCGCTGGCTTGGCACGAACTGGGTGCGTCCAAGGATGAGTCCATCGTTCGTCCAGTCGCCAAACCTTTCAGCCCCACCGGCGGGCTCAAGCTGCTGCAGGGCAACCTGGGCCGCAGCGTCATCAAGGTTTCCGCCGTGCCCGACGACCGGCATGTCATCGAAGCGCCGGCCCGTGTGTTTGATTCGCAGGAAGCCCTGCACCTGGCCTTTAACGCTGGCGAACTCGATCGCGACGTGGTCTGCGTGGTGCGCTGGCAGGGCCCGCAGGCCAACGGCATGCCCGAGCTGCACAAGCTCACGCCGCCACTGGCGGTGCTGCAGGGCAAGGGCTTCAAGGTCGCGCTGGTCACCGACGGCCGCATGAGCGGCGCCTCGGGCAAGGTGCCTGCCGCCATCCATGTGTCGCCCGAAGCCGCCGCCGGCGGCCCGCTGGCCAGGGTGCGCGACGGCGACCTGGTGCGCGTGGACGCCGTCACCGGCGAACTTAATGTATTGGTGGCCGAAGCGGAATGGTCCGCTCGGCCTGTGGAAACCATGCCCACCGGCTTGCGCGCAGGCAATGCCGTCGGCATGGGCCGTGAACTGTTTACCGGCATGCGCCGCCACGCGCTGACGGCTGAAGAAGGAGCTTTATCGTGGATGTGACCATCAATCTCAGCGGCAAGCTGACCGCCCTGCAGGTGATGCAGGATGCGCCGGTGATTCCCGTCATCGTGCTCAGCGATGCCAAGCAGGCCGTGCTGCTGGCGCGCGCGCTGGTGGCCGGCGGCATCCGCATGCTCGAGGTCACGCTGCGCACGCCGYAGGCGCTGGCCTGCATCGAAGCCATCGCGCGCGACGTGCCCGAGGCCGTGGTGGGCGCGGGGACAGTGCGCAGCGCCGCCGACGCCCAGGCCTGCGCCATGGCCGGCGCGCGTTTTGCAGTGAGCCCGGGCTATACCCATGCCGTGGGCCAGGCCTGCCGCGATGCCGGCCTGCCGCTGTTGCCCGGTGTCGCCACCGGGAGCGAAATCATGATGGCCCAGGAAGACGGCCTGACCGAACTGAAGTTTTTCCCCGCCATGCAGGCCGGCGGCCCGGCCATGCTCAAGGCCTGGAGCGGTCCCTTCGGAGATGTGCGCTTTTGCCCCACGGGCGGCGTCTCCACGGCCAACGCCGCGGAATTTTTAAGCCTGCCGAATGTGATTTGCGTGGGCGGCTCCTGGCTTACGCCATCCGATGTGCTGGCGCGCGGTGACTGGACGCAGGTGACGGCGCTGGCGCAGCAGGCCTGCCGGCTGCAGCGCGACGCCTAGCGTTTAACGCAGGCCCGCGCCTGCGGCGTTCTCGGCGCGCTGGATCAACTCGATCTTGTAGCCGTCCGGGTCCGTCACAAAAGCGATCACGGTGGTGCCGCCTTTGACCGGCCCGGCTTCACGCGTGACATTGCCGCCCGCAGCCTTGATCTTCTCGCAGGCCGCGTAAGCGTCCGGCACGCCCAGCGCGATATGGCCGAAGGCCGTGCCCATGTCGTAGCTTTCGGTGCCCCAGTTGTAGGTCAGCTCGATCTCTGCATGATCCGGGTTGTTGCCGTAGCCGACAAAAGCCAGGCTGTATTTGTACTCGGGGTTTTCCGAGGTGCGCAGCAGTTTCATGCCCAGCACCTGGGTGTAGAAGTCAATGGAGCGCTGGAGATTGCCAACGCGCAGCATGGTGTGTAGGAGTCTCATGCGGCGATTATCCTGCGCTGCGCGCGAACGTGCATGAGCCGTGTTCCATGGCCCCGGGGCTACGTGCCGTTTAAGGCCGCCGTCTTTCGAGCAGCTCGAAGACCGCCATGCCGGCCAGCATGGCCAGCACAAACACGGCGGCTTTGGGTTCACCCATGCCAAGGGCCACCAGGCCCGGGCCGGGGCAAAAACCGGCAAGCCCCCATCCCATTCCGAAGAGGGCGCTACCGGCCAGCAGCCTGCGATCCACAGGGCCTGCGGCCGGCAGTTTCATATCGGCGCCCAACAGGGAGCAGCGCCTTTTTTTAGCCAGCAGGAAAGCGAAGAAGCCCACGGCAATGGCGCCGGCCATGACAAAGGCCAGCGACGGATCCCATGGGCCGGCAAGGTCCAGGAAGCCGAGAACCTTGGCGGGATTGGCCATGCCCGAGACGATCAGGCCCAGGCCGAACACCAGGCCGGCCAGCAGGGAAGACAGCAGCAGCATGGTCTCTCTCCTAAACCTTGAACAGATGGCGCGCCAGGAACACCACGGCAAAACCGGCCCCCATGAAGGTCACCGTGGCCACCAGCGAACGCGGCGACAGCCTTGAAAGCCCGCACACACCATGGCCGCTGGTGCAGCCCGCGCCATAGCGCGTGCCGACACCTGCCAGCAAGCCGGCGGCGACCAGCACGCCGTAAGCGGCATCCACCTGCACGCGAGGCAAGGCCGAGAACATGCCATAGGCCAGCGGCGCACCCATCAGGCCGGCGATAAAGGCCACGCGCCAACCTATGTCGCCGCGCATCGGTCTGAGCAGTCCGCCCAGAATCCCGCTGATGCCGGCGATGCGCCCGTTGAGCAGCACGAACATCGCGGCGGCCAGGCCTATGAGCAGTCCGCCCGCCAGTGCGGGCCAGGGTGTGAAGGCGTTCCAGTCCAGAGTCATCGTTGGCCTCCTTCAGGGCAGTAGAGGCGGTAGAGCAGCGCCAGGATTTCCAGCGTCCCGGGTTCGGCCACGCGGTAATAAATGTTCTTGCCGTCCCGGCGCGGGGTGATCACGCCTTCATTGCGCAGCACACCGAGCTGCTGCGAGAGCGTGGGTTGGCGTATGCCCAGGTCCTGCTCCAGTTCGCTCACGCAGCGCTCGCCCTGCGAAAGCTGGCAGAGCAGCAGCAACCGGTCTTCATTGGCAAGTGCCTTCAGTGCACCCACGGCTTGCGCGGTAGCCTTGCGAAGTTGCCCGGTGTCTAAAACAGGAGAGGAGGAAGTCATGGCTATGCGCTGGCGGCTGCTTGATGGGACTGCTTGATATTATATGTAAATATATAATGTAGTGACGCACGCCTTGAATGAAGGAACCCGGTCCATGCAAATCCCTCTCGATCCCCAGGCTTTTTTTGATACCGCGACCGGGACTGTCACCTATGTCGTGGCGGATCGCGGCACGGGACAGGCGGCCATCATCGACCCGGTGCTCGGCTATGACTTCAAGTCGGGGCGCACCAGCACGGAGCTGGCTGACCATGTGTTGGCCTATGTGGAACAACAAGGCCTTCACGTCGAGTGGATTCTGGAAACCCATGCACACGCCGATCATCTGTCGGCAGCCCATTACCTGAAGGCGCGCACCGGCGGCCAGATTGCCATTGGCGAACACATACGCACCGTGCAGTCCACGTTCAAGAAAATCTTCAACCTGGAGTCTTTATTCGCACCGGACGGCAGCCAGTTCGACCACCTGTTCAAGGACGGCGAGACATTCGCGATAGGCGACGTGGAGATGACCGCGCTGCACGTGCCTGGCCACACGCCCGCGGACATGGCCTACCTGGCGGGTGACGCGGTGTTTGTGGGCGACACACTCTTCATGTCCGACGTGGGCACTGCGCGGGCCGACTTCCCGGGTGGCGACGCCCGCCAGCTGTACCGCTCCATCCGCAAGCTGCTGCTGTTGCCGGGGCAAACCCGGATCTTTGTCTGCCACGACTACCCACCTGGCGAACGCGCGCCTCAATGGGAAACGACGGTGGACGAGCAGCGCAAGGCCAACATCCACGTGAGTGACGGTATTTCCGAAGATGCTTTTGTGGCCATGCGCGCGGCCAGGGACGCCACGCTCGAAATGCCCACGCTGATGCTTCCTTCCGTCCAGGTCAATATCCGCGCGGGCGGCCTGCCGCCGCCTGAGGGAAATGGTGTCAGCTATCTCAAGATTCCAGTCAATGCGTTGGGAGTTGCCTAGTTCCTCATCGATGCGTTGGCACGCTTTCTTTTCGGCTGATACCAGAGCGAGATGGCATCGGTTCGCGCAGAAGCGTCCGGCCCACATCGTCATTGTGGTTTGTTAGGACAAACTCCCCTAGTGGGGATAGCCGGTGGTTTTTGGCTTTTCCTCGCTGGCCCTGTATTGATACAGTAACTACTGGCTTGTGGCTCGGATCCAATTCATCAGTCATCGAAAACCGTGAATGCCGCGATTGCAGGATGTTATGTACTTCCAGATTGGAGCGCCAAATTGCTCGTCAGCCCTCTACTGTCAAAAATCCCAAATATCCATCACGGCTTCGGCAACATGGCAGAGCCTTTGCCGCAATTCGCGGCTCCGTACTGGAATGACCGCCCTGTCAAGACGCAAGTCCACAGTGTGCGGATTTGCATCGTCCACGAAAAGAAAAGCGAGGTTGGGGAAGCCGACGGGCTTTTTACGACAACGGCCAATTTATTGCTGACGATTGCCAACGCGGATTGCTTTCCGGTTTTGCTGGCGCGCTCGGATGGGGCAGCCGTCATGGCGATTCACGTGGGCTGGCGTGGGGCCTTGGGCGGCATCGTAAAGGAGGCCGCAGACCTGATATCAAGGAACGGGGATCATCCTAGAAACTGGGTCGCGGCACTCGGGCCAGGCGCGCGCCCTTGTTGTTATGAAGTGTCTGCGGAATTGATCGAAAGATTTGCCGCCAGATTCCCCTTGCCCAGGCACCTGATTGAGCCCACCCATCGGAAACTGGATCTCCCGTCGTTGATAGGGTGGCAATTGCAGGCTTGCGGATTCGGCGCGTTCTCGGATGTCAACGCGTGCACCATTTGCAGCACGGTGATGGACGAAAAAGGAAACACGCAGCCAGGCTTTCTCAGCTACCGAAGGGGCTGCGGAAAATCCGTTCAACGATCCGCGATCGACGGGCTGTAGTGGTGGATGGCCGGGTGGATTGAGGAAGGCTTACGTTTTCGCCTCATTAAGGGCCCGGAACACCGCCTGGGCGCACTGTGCATTGTTGGCGAAGGTGAGCAGTGCAAGAGATTGCGCTTCGCTGCACCAACGAAATGCCTTGTGTTCGTGCGAGAGCTCGGGCTGGATTTGTTCCGGAACTACCGCATAGAAAACCTTTTCCCGCACCTGCGCCGGCTCCGGTCCGTAGGTTTCACGCCATTCCGGCCTGATGGGGAAAACCTGCTCGAAACCGGTGTCGTTTGCGGACGTGAGTTTGATGGCGGTTTCTTCATACACTTCGCGAATCGCCGCTGCCTCGTAGGACTCCCCCGGTTCCAGCGCGCCGGAAACGCCCTGCCAGAAGTCCGGCAAGCCGAGTTCCGGCCGCGCGTTGCGTTGAAGCAGGAGAACAGACCAGGCTGATCCCTGCCTGGCAACAAGAAATACCTGGACAGAGAACGGAAGCCTCATCTGGGGATTGCACTATGAGGCCAGGATGGCCCAGCGCTCGTGGTCTCGCCAGCGGCCGCCGACCTTCAGGTAGCGCGGTGAGTACCCTTCTTGCGTGAATCCGCAGGAAGCAACCAGGGCAATAGAGGCCGCGTTCGCCGGCTGGATATTCGCTTCCAGGCGGTGCAGCTTGAGTGACTTGAATGCGTGCCCCACGGCGGCCCGCAGCCCCTGTCGCATGAGGCCTTGCCGTTCATGCCCCGCGAAAGCATAGTAGCCAAGGTAGCCGCTGCGAAACAGGCCCAGGACGATATTTGTAATGTTGATGACGCCCACCAAAGCGTGGGTGTCGCGGCGGTAAATGAGGAACGCGCTGTTGGCCGGCAAGCGCATGCGCTCGATGTAGGCGCGAAACAGGGCCGGTGTGTCCGGCGCGGCCGTCCATGGGTGATGCAGCTTGCGGCTGGCGCGCGCTGCGGAAAGAAACGCGCGCTCGTCGGCAAGGACGGGGCGGCGAACATAAATTGCGGCGCTCAATGTAGGTGCGTCCATGGCGGCTCTGAAGGAAGGGCAGGCCGGATTCTAAAACGGCAGGGGCAACCAGCGGCGGCGCGTGCGGCACCGCAGGCTGTTATTGCTGTAGCCACTGCAGGCCTTGCCGGTGCTACTTTTGCCCCGGCACCTCAAACACCAGGCAAGTCGTGGTCGCATGCGCATACAACTTGCCGTCCGGCCCGACGATGCGGCCTTCGGCGGTGGCGAGCTGGCGGCCGCAGTGGATCACGGTGCCTATGGCGCGCAGCGGCCCGGTCTTGTGCGAGGCGGCGCGCACGATGTTGATGCTGAGTTCGGCCGTGGTGTAGGCCCGGCCCGCGGGCATCATGGTGTGCACGGCGCAGCCCACGGCGGAATCGAGGAGCGTGGCGTACCAGCCGCCGTGCACCGTGCCCAGCGGGTTGTAGTGCTTGAGCTGCGGCGTGCCCTGGAACACAGCCTTGCCGGGCTCGATCTCGATCAGCGCGAAGTCCAGCGTTTCGGCGATGTAAGGGTAGGGCAGTTTGCCGGCCAGCATGGCGGTCATGACTTCCATGCCGGTTTTGCCGGCCACGTCTTCCGGCCGCGCCAGGCCCGGCCGGCCGCCGCCTTTTTCCATGCGGTCGCGCACTGCGGCGCTCTGTTCCATCCACTGAGTCAATGTGTCTTGTGGGGTCATATTGTTCATAAGTGTTGCATATGCAATAGTTGTAGCTACAATCAAATTATGAACGAGAAAAGCCGCCTGTCAACCCAGGCCGAACTCAAGGTGCAGGGCTGCACCAACCTGAAGTTGCGCCAGCTGATGCGCCGCGTCGCGCACCACTACGACCTCGAGATGGCCAAGGCGGGGTTGAAGACCACCCAGTATTCGCTGTTGAGCTATGTCCTCAAGCTGGGTCCCATGCGGCCCGGTGAGCTGGCGCGCGGCATGAAGATGAGCGCCTCCACCTTGACGCGCAACCTCAAGCCCCTGATAGACGCCGGCTGGATAGAACTCACCGCGGGCAGCGACGCGCGCAGCCGTACCGTGGTGTTGAGCGACGCGGGCCGCGCCAAGCGCGATGAAGCCCGCTCGCGCTGGAAGGTGGCGCAAGAGCAGCTGAACGCGCTGCTGGGCGCCGAAAGGGTGCTGGCGCTGCACACACTGATCAATGAATCCCTGGAACTTTTATCCCCCATCGAATCAGGAGCCGACGATGAATAAACCCCTGCCTTCCAGTTCCGCCGCTGCAGCTCCACCCCCCGCCGCGCGCCATATCGCCATGTGGCTGGTGCTGCTGGCCGCCGGCGGCACCTTTGCCCTGACCATGGGCGTGCGCCAGACCATGGGCCTCTTCCTCTCGGCGCTCAATACCTCGACCGCGCTGGGCATAGGCAGCATCAGCCTGGCCTTCGCCTTCGGCCAGCTCTGGTGGGGGCTGACGCAGCCCTTTGCCGGCGCGGTGGCCGACCGCATAGGCACCGGCCGCGTGATCTTCCTGGGCGTGCTGCTGGTGGCCGTGGGCACCATCATCACGCCGCTGATGACCAGCACGGCCGGGCTGATCTTTGCCATCGGCGTGCTGGCCGCGGGCGGCGCCGGCATGGCCGGCCCCTCGGTGCTGATGGCCGCCAGCACACGCCTGGTGGCGCCGGAAAAGCGCGGCCTGGCCACGGGCATCGTCAACGCGGGCGGCTCCTTCGGCCAGTTCGCGATGGCGCCGATTGCCATCGGCCTCACTGCCGCGGTCGGCTGGGCCAGCGCGATGCAGTGGCTGGGCGCGCTGGTGCTGCTGGCTGTGCCGGCGGTGCTGGTGCTCAAGGGCAACTCCAAAGCGCTGGCGGCGCAGGCGGCCGCAGCCTCAGGCACCAAAGCGCTCAGTGCGCGCCAGGCCATCAGCCAAGCGATCGCCACGCCCAGCTACCGCTACCTGGCCGCCGGCTTTCTGGTCTGCGGCTTCCACGTCGCGTTTCTGGCCACGCACCTGCCCGGCGTGGTGGCGGCCTGCGGCCTGCCGCCTGAAATCGGCGGCTGGTCGCTCGCGATGATTGGCCTGTTCAACATCGTCGGCAGCCTGTCCATGGGCTGGGCCGTGGGGCGGTGGCGCATGAAGTCCCTGCTGGCCCTGCTGTACGCAACGCGTGGACTGGCCGTGCTCATCTTCCTGCTGGCGCCCAAGACACCGGCCGTGATGCTGATCTTTGCCGCCGTCATGGGCGTGACCTTCCTGTCGACCGTTCCCCCCACAGTGGGCCTGGTCGCGAAGATGTTCGGCACGGCCAACATGGCCATGCTGTTCGGCGTGGTCATGCTGTCGCACCAGGTGGGCGGCTTCCTGGGGGCCTTCCTGGGCGGCTATGTGTTCCAGGCCACGGGCAGCTACGACTGGGTCTGGTACATCGATATCGTGCTGGCCGTTGGCGCCGCGCTGGTGAACCTGCCGATACGCGAGGCGCTGCTGCCGAGGCAGATGGCTGCCAAGGCCGCTGCATGAGCCGGCGGCTTGCATTCAGGAAAACCAGAAGATGAGCACACGGCCTGAAACCGGCGCCACCACGTCACGCTACCTTGACGACCTGCAGGCTGGTGACCGTTTCGTGAGCGGTGAACATGCGCTCGACGAAGCGCAGATCGTCGCCTTTGCTACCCAGTTCGATCCTCAGCCTTTCCACCTGGACCACGAAGCGGCCAAGGCCACGCTGTTCGGCGGCCTGGCCGCCAGTGGCTGGCACACGGCAGCGATCACCATGCGCTTGCTGGTGGGCGGCGGCCTGCCGCTGGCCGGCGGCATCATAGGCGCGGGTGGCGAAATCAGTTGGCCCAAGCCCACGCGTCCCGGCGACGTGCTGCATGTTGAGACCGAGGTAGTCAGCGTGACCCCCTCGGCGTCGCGGCCCGACCGGGGCCGGGTGGTGGTGCGCAGCCAGACACTCAACCAGCACGGTGACGTGCTGCAGCAGTCGACCTACAAGCTGGTGGTGCCGCGTAAAGCTGTCTGAGCTGGGCTTGTGCCCGATGGCCGCTGTGACAGAATCCAAGCAGGCAGGCAACTTGCGGGATATAAAAAATGCTTATCAACTGCGTGGTTTACCAGAACGGCACCAAGCTCGCCGACATCCCGGTCAGCGAGATCAGCGACTACATCTGCCGGCCTGATGCTTTTGTCTGGGTGGCGCTGCAAGACGCCACGCCGGAAGAGCTTGAGGAAATGCGCGAGGAGTTCGGCCTGCATGAACTGGCGGTCGAAGACGCCCGGCACGGCCACCAGCGGCCCAAGATCGAAGAATACGGCGCCTCGTTGTTCTCGGTGCTGCACCTGATCGAGCCTTCCACCGACAAGCCGGGTGAGCTTCACGTCGGCGAGGTCGACGTGTTCACCGGCAAGAACTATGTGCTCTCGGTGCGCAACCGCAGCAACAAGGGCTTTCTGGGCGTGCGTGAACGCTGCGAGCGCGAGCCCGAGCTGCTGCGCCACGGCTCTGGTTTCGTGCTGTATGCCCTGATGGACGCCGTGGTGGATCGCTACTTTCCCGTTCTCGACGAACTCGAAACCGAACTGGAACTGATAGAGAAAGAAATCTTCACGCCCGGCGCCGCTCGCAAGAACATCGAACGGCTCTACGAACTCAAGGGCAGCGTGATGGTGCTCAAGCATGCGGTCGCACCGTTGCTCGAAGGTGCCAGTAAGTTGTACGGCGGCCGCGTGCCGCAGATCTGCGCCGGCGTGCAGGATTATTTCCGCGACGTCGTCGATCATTTGACGCGCATCAATGCGCTGATCGAGAACATGCGCGACACGATTGGCACGGCCATCCAGGTGAACCTGGCGATGGTGACCATCGAGGAAAGCGAAGTGACCAAGAAGCTCGCGGCCTGGGCCAGTATCTTTGCGGTCTGCACGGCCTTTGCCGGCATTTGGGGCATGAACTTCGAAGCCATGCCCGAACTTAAATGGCGCTACGGCTACCTCATGGCCATCAGCATGATTGTGGTGGCGTGTTCGTTGCTCTACTGGCGCTTCAAGCGCGCCCGCTGGCTATAACTTACGACACCTGGGGTGGGGCGAACGCCTTGCGCGCCGCCAGCGCGGCCTTGCGGCTCGCGCAGCCTTCAAGGTGGTCGTTGACCAGTCCCATGGCCTGCATGAAGGCGTACATCGTCGTCGGCCCCACAAAAGTCCAGCCGCGTTTTTTGAGGTCCTTGGACAGCGTGGTCGAGGCCGGCGAGGTGGGCATGGCTTTGACGGCCTCGTGCGTGATGCGCGCGGGCCGGTTTTTGGCCTCCGGTTCCAGTCGCCAGACAAAAGCGCCCAGCGAGCCGAACTCTTTGCGCAGCTCGATCACACGCTGTGCGTTGTTGATGGTCGAGGCGATCTTGCCCGCGTGGCGAACGATGCCGGCGTCGTTGACGAGTCGCTTGATGTCGCGCGCGTCGAATCGGGCTACCTGCTCGGCGTCGAAGTTGGCGAAGGCACTGCGAAAGGAGTCGCGCTTGTTCAGAATCGTCAGCCAGCTCAGGCCTGCCTGGAAACCTTCGAGGCAGATCTTCTCGAACAGCCGGCGCTCGTCGTCGACCGGGAAACCCCATTCGCTGTCGTGGTAGTTGCGGTAGATCGGCGTGGCCTGGCACCAGGCGCAACGCGTGGTGCGGCTGTCGTCGGTAAAAAGGCCCGCGGCGGGCGATGCGGCTGTTGCGGGGGGCTTGGGTGGGGTGGCGGAAGGCATGGGCGATTTTAGGCAGATGCGGGTGGCCGGCGTTATCATGAAACCCAATCCCCCTTCATGGCTTCATGGCCCCGCAACTTCGGAAACACGCACCATGTCCCTTCAGCTCTGGCTCGCTTTTGTCGCCGCAACCGCCGTCCTGCTCATCATTCCCGGCCCGACCATCCTCACGGTCATCAGCTATTCGATGGCGCATGGCAAGAGGGCCAACATTCCGCTGGTTGCCGCCGTTGCGCTGGGTGATTCAACGGCGCTGGTGGTGTCGCTGTTCGGCCTGGGCGCGCTGCTGGCGGCATCGGCCTTCTGGTTCACGGTGGTCAAGTGGGCCGGCGGCCTGTACCTGCTCTACCTGGGCATCAAGCTCTTGCGTGCCGGCATTTCACCCATGCAGGCCGCGGCGCCCGAAGCCCCTGGTTCCTTGTGGAAGCTGTTTGGCAACACTTATCTGGTCACCGCGCTCAACCCCAAGGGGATTGTGTTTTTTGTGGCCTTCCTTCCGCAGTTCATCAACCCGGCTGCCGACGTCACTCGCCAGCTGTGGGTGCTTGCTACGACCTTTGTGGTGATGGCCAGTCTCAATGCCACCTTGTATGCGGTGTTTGCTGCCTCGGCTCGTAGCTTGCTGGCTTCGCCGCGGGCGCAGCGGCGGTTTAATTTTGCGGGTGGGTCGTTGTTGTCTATGGCTGGGGTTTGGGCTTTGTTGGCTCGGCGGCCGGCCTGACCCGGGTCTTGCGCCGGTTTGCGCGCTCCTGCCCTCTGCATAGGGTTGCTGGCCGGGGGTAGCCCGGCAGCTACTCACTTTTAGCGAAACCCGCAAAGCGGGTTTTCTTTTGTTCGCCAAAAGGCGCGCTACGCGCGCGGGGTTTGCTC